>USEQ01000138.1 GCA_900553655.1 uncultured Slackia sp.
AGCCCGAAACGCATTTACGACTAGGGACTGGGAAGGGAAACACCAATGTGGTTGAATACGTGCCATACACTTTGCCATACACTTGCCAGACAGGAGCCAGCACCTTGGCCAAGGTAAAGAAGACCTTCCGAATCGAGGAAGACGCATACAATGAACTGGTGAAACTCTCCGCCGGGTGGGGCGTGGCGCAGGGAGCCGCCGTCGAGCGTGCCATACGCCTTGCCAGACAGATGCCAGACACTTGCCAGACAGATGCTAGCACCCCAGACGGCGGCGATTCGGCGGCTGTCGCGGCGCTAATCGGGCAGCTCGCCAAGAAGGACGAGCAGATAGCCAAGCTCATGGAGACCGTGGCCGACAGCACCAAGGCCGTGCAGGGCGCTCAGGCGCTCCACCACGAGACCGCCCAGACGCTCGCGCTGGAATCGACCGAGCAGAAGCTGAGCCGCTGGCAAAGGCTCAGGAGGGCTTGGAGGGGCTAGCCATGAAGCTCTGGCCCAAATTACAACAGGGTCGCCGGCAGGAAAGGGGAGCCTTGAAGGCTCCCCTTTCTGTTAGCTCCCCTGCTGCTTTACGCTATGGCCATGAGACCATCGGCGAGGATTCCGCGGGCATACGCACCCGTCGACTTGCCCTCGGCCTTCGCTTCCTTCTCAAGAGCCCGCTTCATCGCAACTGGAACCTTGAGGGACAGCGTCACCGTCTCGGGCGCTGCTTTCGGGAGTTTCCCCTCGACGATTTCGCCCACATTCACCCATCCGCTTGGCCACTCGTCGCGTTCGAGAGCGCTCTCCCAGTCGGCAATCATCTCGTCGGTAACGACCTTGCCGTTCTCGGCAACGATTCCGTTCATGTCTACCTCCATCCCAGCTCACGCTTGAATTTCTTCGTCGGCGGCACCATCGCGTGGAACACGCACCAAACGCCGTCGATATCCATGAATCCAATCAGTTCGGCAAACCTTCCGTCGGGAAGGGAGCCGACCGAAATCCAGAGCGGCGGGTCATCGGTTCCATTTCGCTGGCGACACCTAATCGGGTTCTCCCACGCATACGCGACTTCCTCGCTGGTAAGCCCGTGCTTGAGGGCGTTCCCGTGCACTCTGACCACTGCCGTTCTCCTTTCTTCCCTAGTAAGTATACCCGATTAGTATACCGAATCAAAGCGCCTGCCCATCATGGTTGCGGCCAAGCGTGAAACCCGACCGCTCAAGCTCAAGCCGTTTGCTGGCCGCACGGCCTTCGTCAACGTCATCGAACGGAGACCACTCGTCCATCTCCTTTTCAAGCTGGCTCATCTCCTTGAGCTTCTCGCGAGCGCCCTTCTCAAGAACGCGCTCGGCTCGCCTGCCGTCTTTTTCGCTCTCGAAATCTCGACCAGCTTCGAGCGCATCCCAGCAAATCGGGTTTTTCGAGAACTCGATGAGCTTGTCCCTGAACCTCTTCAACAGATTCCTCCACGACAAGGCTTCGGCAATCTGCGCCAGATCGGTTTTTATCTTCTTAAATCGAGCCGCGTAACCATCCAGCTTGGTCTCATACTCGGTAACTTGGTCTTTCGCTTTCTTTGCGGCATCCTGCGCGGTTTTGAGGGCATCCTTCGCAACGGCAAGTTCCGCCGTCACCGATTCCAGCTGCTCGGTCTTCTCGTCGAGCTCAGCCTGTATACGAAGGTTCTCGGCCTTGTATTCGGCCACTGACTTGTGCCGCTTCGCTGGTTCCCCGTCCCCGCGCTTCTCGCCCCTAGAAAGGCCGTACAGCGCCCCCACGCGCCCATAGAACCTGTCCTGCATCTTCCCGAGCGCCATCTTGTTCGGGAAGAACTCCTTCCACGAGAGCTTTCCGTCCCTCAGCGGCACGAAACCGAAATGCGCGTGCGGGGTCTCCTCGTCCATGTGCACCGTAAAGTGAACCATGTTCGATTCGCCAAACTCGTCGCAGCAGAACCGGTACGCGTCATCGAAGAACTTGCGCACCTTGTCGTCATCCGCCCGCGCGAAGAACTCTGGACTCGCCGTCACGATTCCCTCAACGAGTTTCACAGCGTCCTTGCGCACCTTGCGCTCGCCCGAATACCCGTCATCAATCCTCGCCTGCACCTCGCGCTCGTAATCGACGTGAGGGCGCATCTCGCGGTTCAGACGGGTTCGGGTTTGGTCTATGTCGGGGTTCGCGTGCTTCCCCGGCTCGCGGTCGTTGTGGTACTGCATGGCGCCTATCTCGGCACCCTTGCACTTCTGGACTCGAAGGATTGCGTACTGCTTACCCATCGGCGGCGGCACCTCCCGGCTTTTGGAACAAAAGGGTAACACACTCCCCTTTTACCTACGGAAAAGAGGGCGCGCCGACAGTGTACCACTGTCGGTTCTCCGCGACTTAGGGTCGCTCCGCGCCTGCGGCTTGGCGGCACGCGGCGGCGCGTGCATGAGGGGGCAAGCCCCCTCAAACTCCCCCTTGGGTCGTGGGTCGGGGGTCGGCACCCCCCTGCGCGGGGGTCGCAGAAAGCCCCCGCGCAGGCCGCATCCCCAAATCAACCTTCGCCGAGACTTGGGCAAGGAAAGGGTCGATGGAGCAGAGCGTCCATCGACCCTTAATCAAGTCTGGTCTTCGGTTTTGGCCGTCGCGTCAATTCCGCAATCCGTGAACGAGTCGGCTTAGATCTGCGCGAGCGCAGACCACGCCGCCCCGTAGTCACGCATTGCTGCATTGACCCGACTACTCTTTGGCACCTGACTGTTCCACGCACTTGCGCTTACGTTCGGCGTTCAGATAGTTCCCGCGACAATAGCGCTCGAGAATCGAGTTGTACCCCACGATGATTTCGCGGTACTGCTCGGGAAACTCCCTCAGCGCCGCAGCCGTGAAATCGTTGATGGTCTCGAACCTCTCGCACATGATGAAGCCGACCAACTCGAAGAGCATGTCCTGCTTGTCCTTAGTCGAGAGCTGTTCGAGCTGACCAATGTCGAAGTTGTTTCCCTCGATGCGTGCTTCGACCGGATACAGCTCCTTGCCCTTCTTGCGACAGGAAGCCGTGTCGTGAATCAGATAGTCATACGCATGCCTGATGTTGTTGATTGGCTCGGCTGACGAACAGCACTTCTTGCCGTCCGCGCTCAATCGGTTCAAGACGTTGATGATTGCCTTGCGTGTCGTGTTGCCGCCCCAGACAACAATGACGTGCGCATGCGTCTTGCGCTGCTTGCTCTTCTGGTCATGGTCTATGTCGTGAACCGCATAAGCGAAAGGCACTTGAAGAATGTCGTCTATCTCGTCCTGCCAGTCATCGCGCATGTTCTCTGGGTAGCAGATGCCCTCCCAGAGCTTCACCTTCGTCTCGCCAGCGTTTGCCGCCATGCTATAATCTCCTTGTCTCGAATGCCCCTGCTGCCGCCAAGCTTGCTGGGGCTTTTCTTTTTTTATCTGCGCTTGTAAACCTCGCGTCTATGCGCAACATCGACCACGAGAATGACGAGCCTGCCGTCATTGATGTCGCACAGGATTCGGTAGTCACCGACCCTGTATCGCCACACGCCTGCCAAGTTTCCCGTCAATGCCTTGCCCCTGCTTCTTGGGTCTTCGAGCTTCGCTATCTCGTCAAGCTCGTCAAACACCCGCGCGGCAACGCCCTTATCGAGCTTGCGCATCGCCTTGTCGGCGTTCCTCGTGAAATCAATTCGCCAGGCCACAGTGCGCCCTTACCTCGTCGATGCTGTAGGTCTCAAGCCTGCCAGCACGATAGTCCTCGATATCCTTGAGAATCCCGTACTCGTACTCGAAACGGTCGATAGCTTCTTGCAGGGCTTCGTTAACGTAGAAGCTCCTCGACCTGCCAGTCTCCTTCGCAAGACGGCTGTAGCGCTCGTTCAACTCGGTTGGAATCCTCATTGATGTGACCGCGGTAGCCATGTCGCACCTCCTTGTCGTGTATTACAGGTACTACTATAACACATCATCTAGCCCGCCCGCGATACGTCCTCTGCGGTGCAGCGTGGTCGCGGTTCCACGCATCCGCCGCCCGCTGCGCATCGCGCAGCACGTCATTAAGGCTCTGTTGCCTTGGCTGCTCCCTGCGCATCAGATATTCGAGCGGGCGCGATATTCGGCTTCTAAGCTCTTCCACTTTGAGCCTAATTCCCGCAACTCCTGCTCTGATGCGGCTCGCGAGTCCATCGCACTGAGCAGCGATTCTATCGAGGATTGCGCCGCGCTCAGCTTTTCCCGCAGCTTCCCAGCCCCGAACCTCGGCAGCGATGGGTCGAAGCTCCGCAACGTCCCCAGCAACCTCTCTTTCTCGTTGCCGAAGGGACTCCAATCTCTGTGACACGGCTTCGCATTCGGCCTTGGCAGCGACAAGATCCAGAATTTTCTGCTCGATTTCATTCCGCAGGTCGTCAAGCTCGCCCGTTTTTCCGCCGATTTCCAAATCGATATCCGCAGATTGCGACCGCTTTTTCTCGACCTCATCGGTCAGGGCGCCCAATTTGCCACGGGTCTCCACCTCCTTGGCTTTCAACGCCCTGATTCTGCTTTGCT
>USEQ01000139.1 GCA_900553655.1 uncultured Slackia sp.
CTCCTTGCACAGGCTGCATTTCTCGGTCACGCCGCGTGGGCGAACCGGCACACCGGCATCGCCATAGTGGAAACCTGTCGCGCGCGCAGGCTCGTTCCAGTTGAACACGCGGGCGTTATACGGACAGGCGCCCATGCACATACGACAGCCGATGCAGCGGTCGTAATCAATCTCCACGCGACCCTGCTCGTCTTTATATGTGGCGCCGGTCGGGCATACCTTCATGCATGCAGGATTCTCGCAGTGCTGGCAAGCAACCGGCAGATACGTACGCGAAAGGTTGGGATACACGCCGACAGCGTCGTCGAACATCTCCACGCCCTCGGTAAGCACGCGGTTCCACAGCATGCCATCAGGGACGTTGTTCTGCATCTTGCAAGCGATCGAGCACGTGTTGCACCCGATACAGCGGTGCAGGTCTATTCCGATAGCCAGTTTCGTCATGGGCTATTCACCTGCCTTTTTGATCTCAATGAGCGTGTCGTTAAACGGAATCATGGGACCGAACATCATGTCGTAACCGCGCGGGTTTATCGTATCGTTGGATACGCTTTGCATCAGCGTCCCCTCAAGATACTGACGGTACGTGCTTTCGGCCATAAACGCGCTTTCAGGCTGCACGGCGTTGTTCAGGCGCAGCTTCGTGCGGAACGAACCGCGATCGTTGTACACCTCAACCTCGTCGCCATCGACAAGGCCACGCGCAGCGGCATCGGACGGGTTCAGCTCGATATGCGGCTCGAACAGCTGCTGGATCCACTTCGCACCCGAATAGGCAGAATGCACGCGGAAGCGCGAACGAGCTTGGTTGAACTGCAGCGGGTATTTTTCGCGCAGCGGGTTTTCTGGGTACGCCTCGTTAGGACGCTCCCACTGCGGGAACGCCTGGCCCCACGCCAGCATGTTCTCGTAGTACGGCTCCTGCTTGGTCGAAGGCGTTGCGTAGGTCATGCCCACTTCCTCGCCGACGGTATCGTCCCAATCCAACACCAGCTTACAGGCACCGTTTTCCCTGTTCAGCGCTTCAAGTGTGATACCTTCACACGACGGGTCGTCCGTGGTCAAGATAGCGCGAGCATATTCTTCGCCATTCTCCGGATACAAATCGCCCAGCCCCATGGCTTCGGCAATGCCCTTCTCAATGTAGAAGTCGGATTTGGAATCGAACAACGGGTCAAGCACCTTCTGGTTCTCCAGAATGTAGCCGTTGGCGTTCTTCACGCCGCCCACACTGTCGGCGCACTCGAACTTGCTGCACACGGGAAGCACCAGGTCAACGTAGTCAACAACCGAGCTGTGATAGATGTCTGCCACGCACACGAAGTCAAGCGAATCCAACCAACGCTGCGTTTTTGCCCAGTTCGCCGCCTTCTGCGTGGGAATATCGCCGAAGAACATGGCCGCATGCACGTCGTCGGTGTTCACAATGTCGTAGAAGCCTTTTTTGCTAGGCGTGGGCTTTCTGTTCTCAGGCAGCTTCCAGGCGCCCAACTTGGCCTCAGACAGGACAGTGTGGTAGTGGTAGATACCACAACCGGTACCGCGCTTGCCATAGTTGCCGGTTAGCGAGGCGATAAGCGCATAGCAGAGGCCGGCGATGTCGTTGTTGGAGAATTTATCGATACCGCCCACGCCATTGCAGATGATCGACGGACCCTTTGCATACTCGCGCGCCACCTGGGCGATAGTATCGGCCGGCACACCGGTAACGCCCTCGGCCCAGTCGAGCGTGTAGTCGGCCATCTGCTGCTTGAGCAAGTCATACTCGGTGATATATTGCACACCGTCCACCGTGAAGGTGCCTTCGAGCGCAGGCTGCGCGCCCGGCGTATCATGTAGCACAGCCGCACCCGTTGCGCTGTCCCACACATACGGGGCTTTCACCTGCTTCGGCTCGCCAGTTTCCTTATCCACCGTATCGTGCATCTCGCCGAGCACCTCACCGGTGTTCGCGTTCACAAGGAAGGGGAACGACGTGTGCGCCAGCATGTGCTCGCGATCGCACAAGTCATTGTCCAGCAGGTACTTCACCATTCCCAGGAAAAACGCCGGGTCGGTACCCGCGCGCAGCCCAACCCACTGGTCTGCCTTGCTTGCCGTTGCCGTGAAACGCGGGTCGAGTACGATGATCTTCGTGCCAGCAGCCTGAGCATCAAGGAAACCGCGCGACCACATCATGCCCGTTTCCAGCACGTTGCAGTTGGTCATAAGCACCACGTTAGCCTGCTTCCACTCCCATATGGTGTTGAGCGCGAACATGCCCGACCAGCCGAACGCTTGACCCTGACCGTTGCCCTGGCCCATGTCGTAGCCGTTCAAACCGCCAGCTTGCGCGCCCAAAATGGAAGCTAGTAGCGGACTGAAGCGCTGCGAAGCCTCCGTGGAGTATTGAATCCACAACGCCTGCGAACCGTACTTGTCGATGGTGGCCTGAAATTTCTCGGCGATGATTTTAAACGCCTCGTCCCAGCTGATTACCTCGAACTGACCGCTGCCGCGTTCTCCCACGCGACGCATAGGCGATTGAATGCGCGCTTCGCCATAGATGTGCTCGATCTCGGAAATACCCTTAAGACACACGTTTTGGAAACGCTTGTCACTATTCGGGCGCGGTTGCACCATGACCAGGCGTCCGTCACGCACCGTGCACTGCAACATGCAGTTACACAGGCAATGCTCGTTGTGGTAGGTGAACGCCGTGCGCTCTTCAGGCGCCGCTGTTGCCTGCGCAGGTGCCAGCCAGCCCTGCGTGGTGGCCATACCGCCCACAGCAGCAAGTGCGCCGCTGGCAGCACCTAGCCCGAGGAAGCTACGACGACTAAGCACCGCATGCATCCTTTTGCTACCTTCCATATCCTCTCCTTCGTTCCGCATATCCCGTTTTCCCAGGTAAAAGGGATATAATTACGATGACCGATTTATACCGGACCCGTTCGCACCTGCATTATGGAGGGTATGGAAACTTCGTTCACTGCCCAGCTTCGCGATATGGTGCTTAGGCAACGATCGCAAGAAATCGGGGTATAATCGACACATTTCGAACGAAGGGGATTTCGCCACACGTGCATTTTTCTGTGGCGAAACGCATAGGCGCAGTCAAGGTATGGGGAGAGATCATGACCGAAAGCAAAACAGATTTGCGCATCGTGCGCACGCGCAAACTCATACGCGATGCGTTCATGGATATGGTGGGCGAAGTGGGCGTGGCGAGAATCACGGTGAAGGATTTAACCGAGCGCGCCGGCATCAACCGCAAGACGTTCTATCTGCACTTCGAATCTATCGAAGCGCTGTACGACAGCGTGATGAATGAAGTTATGAACGACTTTTTCGATAATTACGAAACCACTGCCGACCAGCCAAAAGACCTTGACGGCCATGCGCAGCGTTTCTTTTTGTTCCTTGTCGGTCAAACTCCTACCATTGAGAAGCTTATCTGTTCGCCCGGACCCTACGACTTTGGCAACCATATCTATCGTGAGCAGATGATGCGCTATAAGTCCGCTGGGCAGGACCCTTTTGCATGGATGGACGCCGACACTGAGGAGCTGGTGCTGAACTTTATCCGCACCACGGCGCTGGATTTTTACCGCGAATGGGTGCGTCGCGGCAAACGCGTCGACCCGCAAGAAGCGGCGCCGCTGCTCGGCGCCATCACCTGCCATGGCGCCGCCCCGCTCATGCGATAGTGTGGGGCCTCGGGCCTAGGTCCCACACCATGATGGCTTCTTTACAGCTGGGTGAACGCCTGCCCAAAGTCAGCAATCAGGTCTTCGGCGTCCTCTAGGCCGGCGGAGAAGCGGATAAGACCGTCGAATGCCCATCTCGGCGCGCACCTCGGGCGAGATGTTGTGGTGCGTCATGCTGGCCGGATGCTGGATAAGGCTTGCCAGGTCGCCCAGGCTCACAGCGATATGCGACAGCTGCAGCGCGTTGAGCAGCTTCTTTCCCGCCTCGAAACTGGACATGCCGTTGACGTCATCGGCAAGCTCGAAGGACAGGATTCCCGTTCCTAAGCCGTTCATTTGGGTTTTCACCAGCTCGTGATACGGCGAGCTTTCCAGCTCGGGGTACAGCACGCGCTTCACGCACGGCACGTCCTCCAGGTAGCGGGCCACCGCCAGCGTGTCGCTCATACGCCTCCTCGTCATTCCTCAGCGCTTCCTCGCATTGGCCATTCGAGCAACCAGGAGAGCCATTCCGATCGAAGCCTGCGCTTGCTTGCTTTTCGAGCACGGCGCTCAAACGGGATATAGATGGCGCAAAAGAATAGCGGAGCGGTGCCCATAGGCTATAGCCATCGAGACATGCTCGACGCGTGCAAAAATCCAAAGAGAGCCATTGCTCCAAAGCAAAACACGCGATCGTCCTTGAACGATTGCGCTCCCTCCCGCGAGGGTTCGCGATGAGAGGTCGGCGGAGCTTCGTTCCTTTCGTCAAAGTACGGGCGGAA
>USEQ01000140.1 GCA_900553655.1 uncultured Slackia sp.
AGAGCAGCGCGCTGTCGCTGGGGAAGATGGCTGTGACAATGGGGATCAGGATGCCGAACGTGCCCCAGGACGTGCCGGAGGCAAAGGCCAGCACGCACGCGACAAGGAAGATGACGGCGGGCAGCAGGTTGAACAGCCCCGGAGCGGCTCCTTCGACCAAGCCGGCGACAAAGACGTCGGCGCCCAGAAGCGACGTCATGTTTTTTAGGGTGACGGCGAAGGTGAGCACCAAAATGGCGGGAACCATGGCGTTGAAGCCTGCAACGAACGCCTCGGAAGCGGTTTTCAAGTTGAGCACGCGACGGGCGATCAGGTACAGGAAGGTGAAGGTGACGGCAATCAGGGAACCCCACGGAAGAGCCGCGAAGGCGTCGGTGTTGCCGAAGGCCTCGATGACGTTGCCGTTGGCGTCGCCGCCGAAGAAGCCGCCCACGTAAAGCATGGCGCCGATGCAGCAGACGATCAGCACGAGGATGGGAAGCAGCATATCCCACAGGCTTGCCTTCGGATTGCCGACGGGTTTTTCTTCCTCGAGGGAGCCGAGCCTACCGTCGCGATAGGCTTCGAGTTCAGCTTTCGCCATCGGGCCATAGTCGAAGTTCAGGAAGATGAGGCCGATCACGAAGACAATCATGAGCAGCGAATAGAAGTTAAACGGAATGGCCTGGATGAACAGCTCGATGCCGTTGACGCCAAGGTCTTGCGCAACGCCGGAAACGGCGGCAGCCCAGGAAGAGACCGGTGCAATCATGCAGATGGGTGCAGCGGTTGCGTCAATAATGAAAGCGAGCTTTGCGCGGGAGACGTTCTTGCTGTCGGTAAGCGGGCGCATGACGGAGCCTACGGTCAGGCAGTTGAAGTAGTCGTCCACGAAGATGAGGCAGCCCAGGATGAAGGCGGAAATCTGCACGCCGACGCGAGATTTCACATGGGTGCCTGCCCAGCGGCCGAACGCCGCGGCGCCGCCGGCTGTGTTGACCAAGGCGACGAGCATGCCAAGCACGACAAGGAAGATGAAGATGCCGGCGTTATCGGCGACGGCGGGCACGAGTCCCTCGCCGACAATGGTATCGAGCGTGGTCACGGGATTGAATCCTGCGACGAGCAGTGCGCCCATGACGATGCCGACGAACAAAGATACGTACACTTCTTTGGTGACGAGCGCCAAGACGATGGCGATGATTGCCGGAGCGAGAGCCCAGGCTGAGTTGACGAATTCCACGTCCGTTCCTTTCTGCATCAAGCTTGGGACATGGTTGGGCGTCAAAAAAAGCAGGCCTTTTTAGGCGTGCGTTGGCTCTCGACCATGGCAGCTCTCCGCGTTGTGCGACAGTGCGCAGCGTGTTTCGCTGCGTCCCAGGATCGACCGGTGAGGCTTCGGCCGTCCTTCGGCGCCGTTCCCTTTCGCCTTGCGCTTTGCCTCAGCGTTGATGCAAGGTTACTGATGAAAGGCGCACCTCTACCTGGTCGCATATAATACCAGATTTTTCGTGCAGTTGCTCAAAAACGTGCGAGCGGTCGCACGCCATCGGCGCCGGCTCGTCGACGTACGAGCTTTCGCTTCCGCGCACGGGCGTACGTGCTTGCTTCGATGCTATGCCTCGGGCTCGAATTGCCAGACGGAGAAGTGCTGCGGACAATCGTAGACGTGAAACGACCGCCCTGTTGCAGTCTGGTACGACTGAAACTCGCCCTGGCGAAGAAGGCTCCAGCCGCTTCTTCCAATATAGGAGTAGGTTTCTCCGTTGTCGGACATATGGACAAGCGTGAGCGGTCGTCGTGCTTCCGCTTCGACTTTCATGATGAACTGCATGAGCACGTTGGTGTCGAAGGGATTGAAAAGATACACGTGCGTGAACGCATCTAGCGGCATTTCGAGCGCATTGTCGCACAACACGTCGACGTTTTCGAAGCGTCGGGTCCAGGTGCGAGCGCATGCGGCGATGTCGGGGTCGAGCTCTACGCCCGTGGCTTTTCCGGGAAGGTTCGACTGAATGAAAAACGACAGGACGCGCCCTGTGCCGCAACCGACGTCGAGAAGGTGCGAATTGTCGAAGAACTCCAGGTTGGAAAAAAGGTCTTCCAGAATGAAATACGGAGTCGGGGTGGGGTCGTGGGCGCCTTGCTTTGCGAAGCGCGTCGTTCCGGGTTCGGCGAGCGAACGGCCGCACAGGGCGATGTCCCGCTGCTCGTCCGCAGCGAAAAGCTGGTCTTTGTTGGAGATGTCGAGATGCTTCGAGGAGACGGTTCGATTATGCACGGCTGCGCCCATGGCCCTCTTTCTAGGTCGGTCTTTGCTGCGGTCATAGTGTAGCCATCCGTTCTATAAAAGTCATGGCAAGGCGAACTCGCGGCAAGGGCCGCTTGGTCTAGCGGTTTGCCGCCAGCGTTTTGATGCGCACGGTGAAATACCAGACATGGAACGCCCAGACAGCGGCGAGGACGAGCTGGGCGGCAAGGAGGCCTTGCATCATAAAGCAGCCGATCCCCATGAGCAGGGTGAGGCTCGCCATGACTGCAATCTTGCTTTTGAGCGTGAGCGCCTTCGTTCTTAGGAACGGCTCGAGATGCTTACGGTGCAGGCTTGTTTTCTGGAACCAGCGATACAGGCGGTTGGAGCCGCGCGCAAAACAGAAAAGCGTTGCGATGTAGAGCGGGACGGTGGGAAGCACCGGCAGCGCTAAGCCTACCGTGCCTAGCGAGAGACAGACGCATCCGAGGGCAATCCAACCGCAGTTTTTCGCTCGTTTCATCCGATTCCTTTCGAATATCCGACAGGTTCCCGGTCGTTTTCTTGAAAGTTACCCTAAGGTAATAATATGTTACACTAAGCTAACTTTAATGCCGTTATTCGTCAATACCGTTTTGAAGGAGACCGATGTTCGACAAACGATTACTTGCGCTCGTGGATGGATCGGGGCGCATGATTGCCGCTATCGTCGGCTTGAAATGGCTTGCCCTCGTGGCCAATATCGTGGTTTTCGTATCCCTTGGATTGTTTATCCAGCAAGCTTTGGCGGAAGCCTACGTTATCCCCTCGGCCGCCCCCGATGTTCTGGCCGGGCTTGGGCTGTCCGGTCAAACCCTTCTTCTCCTGTGCGTCGCGAGCATCGTCGTTCGCGTCGCGACCTCCATCGCCGCACAGCGTGTGGGCGCCGAGGTTTCCGGCAGGGCGAAAAAGCTCATCCGCGGCACGGTGTACGACAAGCTCGTCAAAATGGGACCCTCGTACACGGAGCACGTCGCGAGCAGCCAGGCCGTGCAGATAGGCGTCGAAGGGGTCGAACAGCTCGAGGTGTATTTCGGCTCGTACCTTCCGCAATTCTTCTACGCGCTTCTTGCGCCTCTTACGCTGTTTGCTTTCCTCGCGCCTTTCTCTCTTTCCGCCGCGCTCGTGCTGCTTGCGTGCGTGCCTCTTATCCCTGCTTCCATAGTGATGTTTCAGAAAATGGCGAAGCGGGTCATGCGAAACTACTGGGGGAGCTATCTCGATCTGGGCGGAAGCTTCCTCGAGAATATCCAGGGCCTTACCACGCTCAAGATCTATCAGGCGGACGAAGCCCGTCATAAGCTGATGAACAAGCAGGCCGAGGGCTTTCGCCGCGCAACGATGCGCGTGCTTCGCCTGCAGTTGAACTCCATCACAATCATGGACGTGCTGGCATATGGCGGCGCGGCGGTGGGCATATGCCTGGCGTTGCACCAGTTCCTCCATGGTAATTTGAGTTTTGCCGCCGCGTTCTCCATCGTATTCCTTTCTGCCGAGTTCTTCCTGCCCATGCGCGCCCTCGGGTCTCTTTTCCACACGGCTATGAACGGCATGGCGGCGGCGGACAGGATGTTCGATCTACTGGGAATCGAAGAGCCCGAAGAAGGAGGCGTAAGCCTTGCAGGGCGTACGCCCCAAATCCGTTGCGAGAATCTTTCGTATTCCTACGACGGTACGCGCAAGATTCTCGACAGCGTGGATTTTCGCGTCGAGGCGGGGCAGCTTGTCGCCGTCGTGGGAGAAAGCGGATCGGGCAAATCCACGCTTGCGGGCGTGCTCGCCGGCCGCAACGCCCGTTTCGAAGGAGACGTTCAGGTGTGCGACGTGCCGCTTCAAAAGGCCGATCGCGCTTCCTTGGCGCAAACGCTCACTTCGGTCGGGTTCGATGGCGTGCTGTTCAAAGGCACGCTTCGGGATAACCTGCTCATGGGCAATCCGCACGCTTCCGACGAAGAGGCCAGGCGGGTTCTTGTCGAGGTGGGCGCTTGGGATTTCGTGCAGGCGAAAGGCGGCCTCGACATGCATGCGGCCGAGGGCGCGTCTAATCTTTCGGGCGGCCAGCGCCAGCGCATCTGCCTGGCGCGCGCCTTGCTCCACGATGCGGAAATCTACGTGTTCGACGAAGTGACCTCGAGCATTGACGCGCAAAGCGAGGCCGCCATTCTTCGGGTAATTTATGAC
>USEQ01000141.1 GCA_900553655.1 uncultured Slackia sp.
GATCTTGACGTGCGCGACCGTCGCATGATCGGTGGCAACACTACCAATCTTAATGACTTCAACAATATGAAGTATCCCTGGGTTTCTGATTGGTATCGTCAGGCCATGAACAACTTCTGGATTCCCGAAGAAATCAACCTGGGCCAGGACGTGAAAGACTACCCGCATCTTGACGCGGCCGAACGCGCTGCTTACGACAAGATACTCTCGTTTTTGGTGTTTCTCGATTCCATCCAGTCGGCAAACTTGCCGGCCATCGGCGAGTACATCACGGCGAACGAGGTGAACCTCTGCCTGAATATCCAGACGTTTCAAGAATGCGTGCATTCCCAGAGCTATAGCTACATGCTCGATACCATCTGCTCGCCGGAGCAGCGCAACGAAATCCTATACCAGTGGCGCACCGACGAGAGGCTGCTTGCTCGCAACACGTTCATCGGCGATTTATACAACGAATTCCAGCGCGATAAGCACCCGTTTACGCTGCTCAAGGTTATGATGGCGAACTTCATTCTGGAGGGCGTGTACTTCTATTCCGGATTTATGTTCTTCTACAACCTTGCACGCAACGGAAAAATGCCCGGTTCTGCCCAGGAAATCCGCTACATCAACCGCGACGAGAATACGCACCTGTGGCTGTTCCGCAACATTATCCTGGAGCTGCAGAAAGAAGAGCCGGAGCTGTTCGCGGATGAAAACGTGGCGGAATTGCGCGCCATGCTCGAAGAAGGCGTACGCCAGGAAATCGCTTGGGGCCACTATGTCATAGGAGACGATATTCCCGGCCTCACGCGCGAGATGATCGCCGACTATATTCATTACTTGGGCAACCAGCGCTGGATGAGTCTTGGTTTCGAGCCGCTTTTTGCGGACAACGTCGAAGAGCCCGAGAACATGCGCTGGGTGTCGCAGTATTCCAACGCGAATATGGTGAAGACCGACTTCTTCGAGGCGAAGTCCACAGCCTACGCCAAATCAACCGCATTGGTGGACGATCTGTAGGGCTTAAGTGGTGCTAGTTTTGGGCATGCGCCAGCAGCGAGCGAAGGCGTCGGCGAGCAAGGGTTATTTGCCTGCCGACGCTATTTGCCGATATCTTCGATTCTGGTAAGCGAGGGAGAGCTGAAATAACGCAGCTCTTCCTCGCGGTGTGTAGCCCAGAATACGGTCTTGCCGGCAAGAAGCGGCACGATTGCGGTCATGACGCGCTGCTCGGTCTTTTCGTCGAGTCCTTTGAGTGGTTCGTCGAAGAAAAGCACATCTGCATCGGCGAGCACGGCGCGCGCCAGGGCGACGCGGCGTTTCATGCCGCCTGAAAGCTCATGGACGGGGCGGGTTAGGGTTTCGTCCATGCCCATGGCGCGAAGTAAGTTTTCGCAGCGTTGAAGGAAGCGCTGTTTGTCTTGTCCCTTTAATCCGGTGTGAGGCATGCGGATGTTGACGGCAACGCTGAGATTCTCGCACAAGCGGTCTTCCTGGAACACGGCGCTTCGTTTCAGGCCGTTCATGCCCTCGATATGGCCAGCATCAGGCTTTTCGAGTCCTGCTAGTAAGCGCATAAGCGTGGTTTTCCCGCTGCCTGATGCACCCATGAGCGCGTGGACGCGTCCGTGTTCGAAAGAGATATGCACGTCGTCGAGCACGTTTACCGCTCCGAAGTTTTTGCACACGTGGGAAAGGGTTACGGAGCGGGGTCTGTCGGGCTGTCTTTCCTCGGGGCAAAGACGATGTTCGTTCACGATGGTTCCTTCGTTTTGGGACTGAAAGCCTGCGGTCAAGTGTTGTTTGAGCGGCGAGTCTTGGGGTTGTCGTCCGAATTTTCCGATGGCTAGAGCGCCTGTTCTATCTTACCTATGACGACTGCAACGAATCTAGAGAAAAGCGTTTCTCCCAGAATGCTGATGCAGATGATCACGAGCGTCCATGCGAACAGGTCAGACGTTGCCAGGTAGACCTTGGCTTCGTAGAGGTGTTCGCCTATCGACATGGCGGGCAGACCGATTACCTCGGCGGCTATGCCTGCTTTCCAGCACATTCCCAGAGAAAGCGAACAGGCAGCCTGGAAATAGGGCAGGACTTGGGAGGCGTAGATGAAACGAAGACGGTTAAAGGGGTCGATATCGAATATGTCTGCCATTTCGAGCAGGCCGCGGTCGGTCTGCTCGATGCCTTCGAGCATTGTGGTGTAGACGATGGGAAACGCCATGAGAAATGAGATTGCGACCGATAAATGCTCAGAAGACACCCAGATTAAAATCAGAATGACGAAGGATGCCACGGGAACTGATTTGATTGTGACCACAAGGGGTGCAAGCAGGTGGCGCATGAAGGGGAGGCGAGCCGAGGCGGCAGCCAAGACGATGCCCGCCGCAAGGGCCGAGGCGAATCCTGTTGCTATGCGGGAAAGAGATAGCCCTACCGAACCCCAGAATTCTCCGTTGCCCGCCAGTTCGATCAAGCGTTTTCCCGCATCGAGGGGGGAAACGAGAAGAATGTCATGCCCGATGACGACGCTTGCCATATGCCATACGAACAGCCAGAATGCCAGGGGCCAGAATCGCTGTGCCCATTTTTTCAGGCGTCGGTCAAGCTTCGTTGCGCCCATGTCCCTCCTGTTTGATTCATTCGATGTTTCGCGATAATACTAATTTCCGATGTCGGTATTTCGACGCGCGGCAAAGCCGCTTTCGCTCGTCGGGAAAGCGGCTTTAGGCGTGAATGCTGCTAGGCTGCGTAATAGAAATCGTCGCTCGGCAAGGCTCCTCCGACGGATTTGGGGTTTTGTTCGAAGAGCACCTCGAGGTAGCCGGAAAGGGCATTTTTCATCTCGTCGCCTTCTATACAGACGATGTTGCACGCGGGGATGGCTTTTTGAGCCACGGCGGCGGGAACGATGTCGTAGGCGCCGATCAGCTCGGCTGCGGCTTCGATGTCATCGTTGACGAATGCGACGGATTCGCGGTAGTGCTTCATGAATGCTTCGACGGCTTCGGGGTGCTCGTCGACGAAATCAGCGCGAGCGATTACGACGCCGGTGATGAGCGAACTTGCGTCGGCATCGGTTTGAAGGGCGTTCCATTCTTCCGTTAGATCGAGAGCTGCACGAATCTAATCATCTTTCATCTGCGCGGTTGTTACAAAGGGCTGGGGCAAAAGGGCGATCGCTTGAGGATCTTGCGTCATGGCGGCTACGCATTCGGCGTGTTCGCTCTTCCATTCGATCGTCACGTCGATGCCGGGGGTAAGCCCGTTTCCTTCCAGGATGTAATTAAGGGCATATTCTGGGGTCGACCCTTTGCCGCTGGCATAGATGGTCTTTCCTGCCAAGTCAGCGACGCTTTGAATCGATCCGTTGCTGTCGCATAGGTACAGTACGCCGAGAGTGTTTATGGCAAGTACGCGTACGGCTCCGTCGGTGTTGTTGTAGAGAACGGAAGCCAGATTGGCGGGGACGCAGGCAATGTCTATCGTGCCTTGCGCGATTTGGGGCGTCAACTCGTCGGGGGAGGCTGCAATTTGGAAAGCATAGTCGTTGTCGGAAGCGGTGCCGGCGTCAACTTCGTCCATGAATTTGACCAGGCCCATGGCGGTAGGCCCCTTCAATGCTGCGGCATTGACCGCTACCGAAGTGGTTTCTTCTTCCGCGGACTGCGGGTTCTGTTCTGGGGATTGGGCAGCGCATCCTGCCAGGGCTGCTGCTGCGAGCGCTCCTGCGAACAGCAGCGCGATGATTTTCTTATGCACGACAGTTCCTTTCTGTTGGTGCGTAGCTGATGTTGTGAGCCTGCGCGTGTTTGCCGCAAAGGGGCCAGCATTGCTCAGCGCAGCGGTCGATAAGTATGCGGAGACGGGGTTTGAAGACACAACGCACGACCGTGAGAGCGTACCACTCCTTCTTGCTTCAGTTTCGCTATCTGCCTGAAAAGCGCCGAACGGCTGATGCCCAGGTATCGCGCGAGCTCGTCGCGCGACCCGTCGAAGCGAACCACGCCGTCTTCGTCGGCGTGTTCTCGAAGGTACGCCTCGAGTTTCGTGCCCGAATCGACCTGGGCGAGTTCTCCTATTCGCTTGATGAGGAATGCGATTTTCTCGTTGCAGATGCGCGCGTATCTCATGGCAAGAAGGGGGTCCTTCTCAATTATGGCTGCGAAGCGCTTTTTCGGCATGAGCATGACGCGGCATGCGGTGCGGCAGCGTAGGACGGTTGGCAGGGCGTTGTTCGAACAGAGGTTGCAAATGCCGAACGAGTCCCCCATTTCTAAACAAGATAGCCTTATTTCCGATCCGCCCGCCGTGACGCTGTAGACATCGATCGTTCCTTCAAGAATAAGGCCGATGCAGCCGCACGAGCCTCGCACGTCGTCGCATAGGCGACCTTTGCGTAGCGTTTCGATTCGTATCGACGATTCGTCGATTGCCATTCCCGCAAAGAGCGGGGAGG
>USEQ01000142.1 GCA_900553655.1 uncultured Slackia sp.
AGGGGCAGACGGCCATCCGGGGCGGTCGGTCGGCGACCATCGGTACGGCTCAATCGTAATGTCTTGGGATTGAAAGAGCCGCCCTTACGGACGACTCAAACTGTAATGGGCGGACGGATCCGGCCCCGGAGCCCGCCGCGCCGAAGGTGTATGCGGTATTGGTTTGCAAATTCGCAAGATGAACAGGCATTACTGCTTGTATCACCTTTCCAAGAGACGAATTTGAATTATCCATGCATTCCTTCCCTCTGTTGGATATGAGCCCGTATTTCTTTGAAACACTCCATCAAAGTGGAGTACAATAGCATAGTGAGAGAGAATGAAAGTGGGTGGGACATGAGCAACCTGCGTACCCCGGAGGTCGAGGACCTTCTCGAGGTTCTTAGCTCTATGACGGACAAGGACGCGCTGTACGCCTTGTTTGAAGACCTTTTTACTATTCGCGAGATCAAAGAGACCTCGCAGCGTCTGTCTGTTGCGCGTCTTCTGGACGACGGAAAGCCGTATACCGCGATAGCGGAAGCTACGGGCGCATCGGCAACGACTATAGCGCGCGTGTCTAAGGCATTGAACTACGGGAGCGGCGGATATCGTCACGCGCTTGACGTTCTGTCCGGGTCGGCCGAAGGCTGATATCTCAAACCCTGCAAATGCGGGGTTTTTTTATGCCTGATTTTCATTCTTGCGATAAGCTTTAGAGCTAATTGGTTTTTTGCTCGCCATGACGCTTTGGCTGGCATGACAGAAGGAGCTAGAATGTCGAATTCCATCCCGTCCATGGATGAATGGCTTCGCGAAGCGAAGCTTGATTCTGAAGCCCATATGGTTGGCATGTATCTTACGCATAATGGCGTAGTGCGAGCGACTCCGAAGCAGCAAGTGCGTGCCGTTTCGGAGGAAGAGGCGGCCCAGGGCGATTCGCTTGGGAAAGTGGTCGCGATTGATTTCTCCTATGACGCACAGGGCCTTGAGGCTGCGGTCGAGGAGGCTCGTACGTGGCCGGGAATTCATTACGTTCGCGTATGGTTGAATGAGGGGACGCTCGAAGTGGGGGATTCTCTCATGTATGTGCTTATCGGTGCTGACATTCGTCCTCATGCCGTGGATGCTCTGCAGCGTTTGGTTGGCCATATCAAAAACAATCTTGTGGTAGAAAAAGAGCGCTATTCCGCATAGCAATGCTTCGGGGCTAATCGGCGTTTATTTCGGCGCGACGCATCAGTGCCTCCTGGTGCAGCTTGCGGCTGCATTGGCGCATTGTGAGCGCGATTCCCGAATCGATCGCGGAAACTAAGCCGCCTGTTTGCCGAGTGGTTTGCAAGTAATCGAGTTCGTCGTGCGGCAGATCGCAAATCTATAAAAGGGGAACTATGGTATCGAGATTTGACAAGCCTAGTCCGGCAATTTCTTTTGTGGGGAGGCATAATTCCGGGAAAACCACGCTTATCGTAAAGGTGATTTCTGAGCTTGTTTCTCGGGGCTTGAACATTGGCTCCATCAAGCATCATGGACATCCGGACTTCGATATCGATTATCCGGGAAAAGATTCGTACCGCCATCGTGAAGCGGGTTCGTGTGATGTTGTGGTCATCTCGCCCGTCCGCATGGCTCGTATTACCGAAATACATGATGAACCGTCGTGCGGCGAGGTGGTTGCCTCCATGCCGAATCACGATTTGGTAATCGTGGAAGGGTATCGTCAGAGCGGGCTTCCTGTCATCGAAGTACTTCGCCAGGGCAATGAAAGGGACGCGCCGGCAGCAGAGCAACTCTGCGCCGAAGGCCATGTCCGAGGTGTCGTTCCCGTTGCCGTTGTCACCGATATGGAATCGGTTGCATCGTATGCGAAAAGCAAAGCCATCCCCAGCTTTGACATCAACGACGTGCAAGGCGTCGCCGACTTTCTCCAAGAGCGTTATGCCCGTCCGAAACTTACGGTGGCAATTCAGGCCGGCGGCGAATCGCGTCGCATGGGCCAGAGCAAGGCAACGGTGCCATTTCTCGGTCGTCCTTTGATCGAGCGCATTGTCGAGCGCGTTGCTCCTGTCGCGGATGAAATCGTGATTACGACTAACGAAGCGGAGAATCTCGCGTTTCTCAATGCCATCGATACCTGCTGCGATCTTCGTTTGGTTCCCGATGTATACGAGGAGCGCGGCGCGTTGCGGGGTCTGTATTCCGCGCTGAACGCGGCGTCAAACCCTTGCGTTGCGGTCGTAGCGTGCGACATGGTGTTCGCATCAGCATCGTTGATGGCCCATGAGGCCGTCGCCATGCAAATGCGCGGGGCTGATGCCGTGGTGCCGTGCAATAGATTCGGCTTCGAGCCGTTTCATGCGGTATATAGGGCGGACGTTTGCATGCCCGCCATTTCCGACGCCATAGCTCAGGGGAAGGTTCGTGCTCGGGATTTTTACGAGCGCATCAACCTGAGCCGCTTCGAGCGAGAGGATATAGAAAAAGCCGCTCCTGGAGGAGGGTGCTTCGCCAACGTGAACACGCCCGAAGAGCTTGTGCGCATGGAGCGCTCGATTCAGGAAAACGGAGATAGATAGTCATGCCTTCAGTTCTGGATATGATTGAAATCATGGAGAGGCTTGAAAGCAAGGCGCTCCACGTCGACCCTGCGCATTGCGTGAAAATACGGAATAGAAATGCTTCATGCTCGCGTTGCGCCGACGCGTGTCCTTCGGGGGCTATCGCGTTGCATGACAACGCCTTGGACATAGATGGCGAGAAGTGCATGGCATGTGGCGCCTGCGCTTCGGCGTGCCCTACGAATGCGATTAGTTTCATGAAGCCGACCGACGAAGAACTCGATCGGGCCTTGGATGATTCCGCTCAGGCGCTCGAGGGTGATGCGGTGGTTGTGTGTGCCCGCGTTGCCTCCCACCGTGCTGCTGATGTCAGCGCGACAGTGACCGTGCCGTGCGTTTCGAGGCTCGATACGCAGACCCTGGTAGGCGCCTGTTCGAGAAACGACGCCTCCCTCGTCGTCGTGGACGGCGGATGCAAGACGTGCAAATATCGGCATGCGAGTCATCAGTTCGATATCTCCCAGAAAGAGGCGAACGAGCTTTTGTCAGCATGGGGCTCTTCTTTCCGCGTCGAGCGAACCCAGCACGTTCCTCCTCGGGCCGCTGCCAGGGATGCGGCGCAAGGCGTCGGCGGCGTTTCTCGCCGCGGATTCTTCACGGAAATGAAGGCTTCAGCGAAGGACCTCGCGGTCGAGGCCGTCAATGTGACGGTTGAAAACGAACTCGGTATTCGCCGAAAGGGCCCTGAATCGCTTCGGGACATATTGAAGGTTGACGACGATGACAATATGCCTCGCATCGCTCCCGCAAGACACGATGTCCTCATGGAGTATCTTTTCGAAATGGGGGAGCCAAAGAAGAGCTCCTTCGTGACGACTAGACTTTGGGGCAAGGTCGAGATTGACGAATCTCTCTGTACGCGTTGCGGGATGTGTTCCACCTTCTGCCCGACAGGAGCTCTTTCGAAGGTTTTCGGGGAAGGCAACGGAAAAAAGAGGCGCCCGATAGAAGGAATCGAATTCCGTCTTGCCGATTGCGTGCAATGCCGTCTATGCGAGGACTCTTGTATGCAGAAAGCGTTACACGTCTCCGATGAGATTCCCTGCGACCTTATTCTTGATCTTGAGCCGAGGCTGTTCAAGGGGAAGGCTCAAAAGGCCGGCTCTGTTACGCGGAGTATATTCGGAAATTAATCGGATTGAAAGGCGCCTCTTTCTTCTGCGGAGTTCACCGTAGGAGAAAGAGGCGCTTCGATTAGGGCGGTGTTCGGGGAGGGTGTCTAGGGGCGCTTGCTCTTCAGAATTTCTTCGAGTCGCTTTTCCGCATAGAGGGAAATCTGCTCCTGCAGCTCATCGTAGGCGTGAAGAAGCAGGGCGCCTTCGGAGGTGAGGACCGACCCGTGCGCCCCGTTGCGCTCAAGGAGCTGAATGCCGAAAGAGGCTTCGGTGTGCTTCATGATTCTCCAGGCTTTGCTGTAGGCCATATTCATCTCTTTCGCCGCTTTATTCAGCGATCCCCATTGCTCCACGCCGCGACAGAGCTGGGCAACGCCGCTTCCGAATACGGCGCCGTCTTGTCCATCTTGGGATTGCAAGCTGAGCTTGATGCGCGGGGCGATACGGGCAATGTCCATGCGTCCTCCTAGGCGGCCGACGGGTTGAGCTGCGCGAATTGCGCATGGTTTCGAAACTTTTTTCTTCGGGCGGATCGAGCCCGTTAAGCTTAGGGGCCTAAAGTCCGCGGTCTTGCCAATCATAACGCATGGGGGTTCGTTCTTAAGGCGCGCTTTGCGAATGCCAAATCAGTCTTGCTTTGCGCAAGGCCCCTTTAATCTTGACTG
>USEQ01000143.1 GCA_900553655.1 uncultured Slackia sp.
GAAAATAGCCATCGCCGGAGTTGGCGCGGCGTACCTCGCAGGCAACGCGAGCAGAGCATGGGCAAGCGAGGAAAAACTGCCCGACCAGGTGAAATTCGCCGTCATGTCGGACCTGCACTACTTCTCCCCTTCCCTGTGGAGCGACTGTGCCGACTATACGACCGCCGAAAACTCCGACCGCAAGATGTTCAAGGAAAGCGCAGCCATCCTTGACGCAGCCCTCGCGAACATCGTGGCGGCCAAGCCGGACATCGTCTTCGTTCCCGGCGACCTGACCAAAGACAGCGAGGAAATCTGCCACGAAGAGACGCATGCGAAAATCGTCGCAGCACGCGAGCAGCTCAAAGCCGCAGGCGTCGATACGAAGTTCTTCGTCATCAACGGCAACCACGACGTCAACAACTCAAACGGCCTCGACTTCTCCAGCGGCGCGGCCGCCCAGGCCCAGCTTGCCGACCCCGCTCGCTTCCGGGAAATCTGGGCGGACTGCGGCTACGGGGAAGAAAGCGTCCTGTACGCGCCCGACAGCACGAGCGCAGGCAGCCTCTCCTACGTCGCCCGCCCGGCGGAAGGTCTCACCCTGATCGCCGTGGACTCCTGCAAATACAGCGCAGACCAGACCGACAGCGGAATCGACGAGCACGAAACCAGCGGCGTCATAGGCCAGGATTTGCTGGACTGGGTTGCCGCAAAGGCGGCCGAAGCCCGTGCGAACGGCGACGTGGTCATCGTCATGCAGCATCACGGTGTCGTCCCCCATTTCGACGACGAACCCACGCTTCTCGGCGAATACCTGGTGGACAATTACGAAGCCGTAGCGCCGACCTATGCGGATGCGGGCGTTTCGATCGTCCTCACCGGCCACATGCATGCCAACGACATCTCCGCATACACCTCCGCCGCCGGCAACACGCTGCACGACGTAGAGACCGACTCTTTGGCAACCTATCCCTCCTACATCAGGACGGGAACGCTCTCTTGGAATAAGACTAACGAAGCCATTAATGCCGAATTCGCCGTAGACGTCGCCGCCCTTGGCGCAGTGAGCTACGGCGCCTACGCCGACCGTATCGCCGATGCCGCAGACATCGCCGACATCACCGCATACGGCAAAGAGCGAACCCTCACCCAGAGCGTGGTGGACACCATCGCCAAAGACTTCGCCTCCGGCTACATGACGCAGATCTACGCATCGGGAGGCATCAAGCCGGCCGTCGCAGGCCTTCTCAACATCCCCGAAGACGACCTTGCCGACCAGCTGTTCGGTATGATCGCGAACATGCTTCCCGCCACGTTCGAAGAAGGCCTGCAGGTGGCGCTTTCCAGCTTCAACTTCAGCATCTGGTACGACAGCGCCACATCGCGCGTGAAAATCGACCAGTATAAAGAAAGCACCGCCTCGGCCATGCAGCTGAGCACCCCCATGGCCGTCGAGCTTGGCGAAGAGCTCGAGGCGCAGGCTGCAACGACGTATTCCATCGAGCCCTCCAATATCTCCTTCTACATCGATGCGGCAAGCTTGAGCGCGTTTCTCGATGACGCCTGCGCAAACGTGGACGCTGCCATTCTTGCCAACCCCTCTTCGGCCATGCCGCTGCTCGGCACCCTGGTGGACGCCATCGTCAACTACGCGGTCGACGGCCAGAACAACACCGTCCTCGGCCTGGTCGACTACGCATACCAGACCCATCTGATGGGCAATGAGGCGTGCGAGGCATGGGCTGAAAACGCCATGGCGAAGGTCGCCGGCGGAGAAGGAAATACGGAAGGCCTGCTCATGGAGGTGCTGCGCTCTGCGGTCAACACCTCCCAGGACGAGGCCACCACGCTTCTCGAGACGGTCTCCCTCAACGTGGGCCTGCTTGTTCTGAAGGGAAATTCGAATTTCATGACGACTCTCGCCCTTGGCGTCTTGAAGTCCACGGTGAAAAACGCGGGCGACGTGGTGGGTCTTGTTGCCGAAGACGGCACGCTGGGCAACCTCATCCCCGATATTCCCGCCCTTTCCGGCTTCGCCTACAGCGCTCTGTACACCTTGAGCCACGATTCCAACGAAACGAACGACCATACCTTCGCGCGCTCGATCTATGCCAAGGACGCCCAGCCCGATAACGGCGGCAACGACGGTGACGGGTCTGGCGGAAGCGACGGCAACGGCAATGGGGGCAACACCGACGGCGGCAACGGCAGCACGAGCGGCGGCAACTCCTCAACCGACGGCAATACGGCAGGCACGGGCGGAAACGACGGCTCTTCCACTTCTGGCGCCCAGCAGAACACGGAGAAAGCCTCCGCCAAGAACATGCCGAAAACCGGAGACGAAACGGTAGCGGTCATGCTCGGCGTCGCAGCCGTGGCGGGCGCAGGAGCCGTGGCGGCCGGCACCGCGCTGCATAAGATGAACAAGGACATCTAGGAACGCTGTGTTAAAACGGCAATCGGTCCGTTCGAAAACGAACCCCCGACGCACGCGCCCATCGCGACCATACGCCACGATGGGCGCGTCTTCGTCATGAATGCAATCGAAAGCGTCTAACGGCGCATGCGGGAAAGGACTTCTGTCGCGCGGCTGGAAAACTCGACCAAATCTTCTCGGGAAAGCTCCGGCAGACGCTCGAGCTCGTCGACCAGCTCGCAAACGTCTTCGTCGCAATCGCGTCGCATGACTTCGGAGCAATAGCCCACCACCGCGCCCGTCATGATGGCCAGGAAGAACACCGAATACGCGCTCAGGACGATAATTGCAAGACGTCCCGCCACCGTTGTACTGGTGAAATCCCCCAGGCCGATGGTCGTGACCACCTGAAAGCACAGCCACACCGCATCTCCGAACGAGACGACGCCTGGCTCGGTCATATGCACCGCAAAAGCGGCCGCGAAAAACAGCACTAAAAAGGTGGCCGCCGAAGGAGCAAGCCCCGAAGCCCTGACGACCGTGGCCACTGTGCGCAACTTGAATCTGCCGCGTGCACGACGGGTTTCTTTTCTCAATCGTCCCTCCCTCATGAAGCTTCCTGCCCTTTTCAAACCAACGTCCTCTCGCTACAGTTCTCGCAATTCTTCGTCGGCGTTCGATCGGGAACGCCACGTGCGCGGAAGAGGAAGAAGCGCGCCAACAATCGCGGCAAGGCCGCACCACAGCATCCCATGAAGCGGGAAGCAGAGCAGCAGTATGCCGGCAGAAAGAAGCGGCTTGCAAGTCGTGCATGCAATATACGACGTGGTTACCACGCCGGCAGCAAAAGTCGGATCGATTCCCGCAAGCAGCGCGATGCCAAATCCGCAGCTCACGCCGGAATAGATGCATGGAAAGAAATGCCCGCCGTTCCATCCCATGCTCAAACACATAGGCGTGATCGCGGACTTGAGAACCCCCGTTGCCAGAAGAGCGAATGCGCCGAGTCCCGCCCAGTTCGACACGAGCTCATGAGTCTGGGCTTCGCCCGAAAACAACACGTTAGGAAAAACGACAGCGATCCCGCCCATAACAAGGCCCGCTACCACCGGTTTTGCAATGACGGCAAACGGAGCGTTTCCCGCGCGCTGCGATAAGCGCGAAAACAACGCGCCCGACCCCTCGAACACAAGAGCGAGGGCGTATCCGAGCGCGATGCAGGGAACGAACCAGACGGGATCGAGCGCCCCCATAGCCGGCTCGGCAAGACGGGGCAATCCGCTCGAGCCCCCGAAAAGCGCGGAAAACGCCAAAACCCCTCCCAGCGCCCCGAACGCCGCGCCGAGATACAGCACGGCTTTCGCCGAACGCCGCAACTCGTACTTGTCCGGATCGGGCTCTTCGTCAGGCATGCTTTCCACACCGGCCACAATGCCCGCCAATGGAGTGCCGAATAAAGCCGCTATGCTTGCCGCAAGCGTAGCATCGCCAATCGCCCCGGCACGCAGGCCCGCGCGTTTGAGAAGGTCGCGAATCTGGCAACACGCCGATACGATAAGCCCCGTCAAACCCGCTTCGGGACCGACAGACCCTCCGAATACGATCGGCAGCAAGAACCCCACCACCGACCTTCCCGTACCGTCCACACGATACGTGCCCGTTTTCTTGAACGATGCCATAACCGCTTCAAGCGATGCAGGGGCTCCTCGAAAAAAATGCGTCCAAACGCCGATGACCAAACCGCCCAGCGTGCATGCGACAAGCGGAAACCAGGGTGCCGCAAAGCCTTCGACCCCCTTTGCGCCAAACGTGCCCCACAGCAGCGAGACCAGCCAGTTTGAGAGCGAAAGCACCGCCCATACCGAAAACCCGACGACAAAACCCGCCGCAAGAGAAAGCGCGACCATCGCCGCTGAAACAGCCGCCTCTTCAAACGCTCCGCGCTCGGTCCGGGCCGCATCGCGCACATAGGGCCTT
>USEQ01000144.1 GCA_900553655.1 uncultured Slackia sp.
GGAAGCAAGGCCGCCCGTCATTCCGGAAAACACCGGAACGCCGATCGCGCCAATGAGCAGATACCCCAGAACGCTCATCAGGGCTTCTCGCGGCGGAAAGAGCACGACAATGAACGCAAGCATCATGGTCTGCAGCGTAAACGGAATCGGGCCGATGGGAATGCTCACCCATGAACATACCGTCAACAAAGCTATGGACAGCCCGCTGAACGCGATCGATTCGCTTCGCTTCATCGTGATGCCTTGACTCATGGCCCTTCCCTCTTCCTCGATAAACCACCCGACTAAAATACGAGCGAAAACAGCGAACCCGCCGAGCATTGCTGCTTCAGCGGGTTCGAATGATGCGAATGGTGCCCGAGGCGAGAGTCGAACTCGCACGTCAAAGACAACGGTTTTTGAGACCGCCGCGTCTGCCATTCCGCCACTCGGGCGCGAAGTTGAATTATAAACGAAGCTCGGCGTAAAAACAACCGATGCAATTGCGGCTATTCACTCAACGCCAAAAGATCCATTTCCATCAGGCGCTTGATCGTGAGAATGTAGACGCGCATTGCGCGCTTCAGGCTCTCTTCGGAAATCCCTTCATCTGCGCCATGCATCGGACCGACCCACTCGGGATATTCGTCATGGGGGTCTTCGGGGCCGAAGCTAGCAGCGCACGGGAATTCGCGCGCGTACGTACCGCCGCCGATGGTGAACGGTTCGCCGTCAAGACCCGTAGCCTCGCGATACGACTCCACGAGAGCCACGATGGCCGGGCTATCGGGCTTCATCAGGAAAGGCTCCATGAGCAGGGTGTTCTCGATGGTCGCCTCCCCTTCCTCGACCACCGGAGCGAGCTTCGCCAAGAGGTCTTCTTTGCTCGTGGACGTGGGGAATCGAATATCGATGGTGAGCTTCAGGCGACCCTCCTCGAAATGAATGGTTCCCGCGATACACGTAAGGGGGTCGAAAAAGCCGTCGCACGTGTCAATTCCCACGGAACTTCCGTCCGTAGAGGCCATGATGCGACCGATCATGCGCAAGAAAACATTCTCTTCTTCGGTGCACAGCGCGTTGTCGAGGGCATATTGCACCAACAAATCGATGGCGTTCACCGTGCCCGCCGGCATGGAGGCATGCCCGCCTCGCCCGGTTGCCACGAGCATCGCGTAATCGCCTTCGGCGTAGATGTCGATATTGTCCGCAGCAGGAAGGGTCTCTGCGTCTGCACGGACAACCAGGGTTGCCTGGCTCGGCACGGCATTGGTAGAGGCCTCACCGGTCGTGAAGTCGATGATATTGCCGCCGGTGAATTGCTTCGAGCAAATCAGGCCGTCGAAACCGCCCTTCTCCCCGTAGCAAACAGGGAACATATCGTCCGGCGTGAACGTGAAAGCAGGAGCGGGATAATTTTCGAGATAATATGCGACATCGCGCATGGTGCCCGTTTCCTCATTGGTGCCGATGAGCATGCGCAGCGTGTACGGAAGCTTCTCGCCCTTGTCTTTGAAGAATTTCATGCAGTACAGAGACGCAACGAGCGGGCCTTTGTCATCAAGGACGCCGCGCCCCAGAAGAAAACCGTCCTTGCGCAGCAACGTCCAGGGATCGAGCGTCCAGCCGATACCGGGGGCCACCACGTCGGAATGGCAGATCATGCCCAGCATGGTATCGCTTTCGCCCTCCAGGTCGGCTATGCCTATCTGGCCGGCGTCGTCTTTCGCATCGAAGCCGAGACGGGCCGCCAGATCAACTGCGGCACGCAGCCCGTCGTGTGCCTCAGGGCCGCTTGGGTCTTCGGGAGTCGCACGGTCGAAATCCGCAATGCTTGGAATAGAAACGAGCTTTGCGATTTCATCGACGATTTCTTCCCAATTCTCATCGATGAACTGGTCAACCTCGACCAGAAAATCC
Source organism: uncultured Slackia sp. (assembly GCA_900553655.1). Taxonomy (GTDB): domain Bacteria; phylum Actinomycetota; class Coriobacteriia; order Coriobacteriales; family Eggerthellaceae; genus Slackia. Next base: position 1,900 of record USEQ01000144.1, read on the forward strand.
GTATTGGACATTGCACCCATCCTCTCTCTTTTTGGGCGTACTTTTGCCATTCTACTCGTTTTTCTTTCAGGAAGCTTCCCGCGAAAAACCGCGTTGCCGGATTGGCACGAAACAGCCGCAGCCGCAAGCTCCGTCTGCACGCCGCTCACAGACCGCCCGAGGACCCATGCTAGCAACGGAGCGCGTCCAGGACATGCCAGCAACGGGCCGCCCAAGACCCCTCGCCAACAGACCGTCCGAGAACCCGTGCGCAACGATTGAAACGCGCCGCCTGCAGACGATGCCGCTCTCGAGCGTATCTTCGACCTCTGCAAAGGCGGGCTACCGTTCAATCAATACTATCTCGGCGTTTTGCGCACCGGAAATACACGCAATGACGAAATAGCATGGATTCATCGCCGATAGACCTGCTCTGCCGCTGATAAACCCGTTCGCCGCCGACATACCTGCTCCGCCGTTGAAGAGACGGCCGCGAGTTTGCTTGCGAACCTGCGGCCGCTACGGCAAACGCAAAGATGCCGCTCGGTCTGCAATCCCGAGCGGCATCCTTCTATATGGCTTCATCAATGCGAACCGCTCCGTCACCCAAGACGACGACCCCTGCGCACGCTTTGGCTGGCTGGGCTCAAGCCCGAGCTAGCTGGACGCACGTCCGAAGCAGCCCGACAAGCGCACGTCCGTGCCAGTTGAACGAGTGTGCATCCTAGCTTGTTGAATGGGAGCTCGTCTTCTCGTTTTCGACGAACGCAGCATCGGCCGAAAGAGGCTCGAAAGCCGCTTCCTCACCTTCGCCGGATTTCTCGGAGTCAAGCTCCGACTGACGCGTTTCGCCTTCGATCTGCGCCCCGTCGATAGCGATGTTTTTCGGCAGAACTAGGTTGGCAATTACGGCAACGAGGAACACGCCCGCCACGCAGTTATCGGCGAACACGCTGCGCACAAGCTCGGGGAATATGACGAAAATGTCGGACACCTGGGTAAACCCGATGCCGATGGAAAGCGAAAGCGCCGCGATGAGAATGTTGCGCTGAGAGAACCCGGCGCGCGCAACCATCTGGAAGCCGCTCACGATGATGTTACCGAACATCATGATGGTGCAACCGCCCAAGACAGCCTCGGGAAGCGATTGGAACACCGCGCTGACCACAGGCAGGAACGCGCACAGCATCATGATGACCGCGCCGGTCGCAATGGCCTTACGATTGACAACCTTCGTCATGGCTACAAGGCCAACATTCTGGGAAAACGACGTCACAGGAAGGCAGCCCAGGCAGCCGGAAAGCGCGCTGGTGAAGCCGTCGCAGGCAATGGAGCCGGAAAGCTCGCGCTCTTTTACATCGCGACCAAGACCAACCAGCGAAACGGCCGAAGTGTCGCCGATGGTTTCCGTGGCAGACACCAGGAAGATAACAGTCACCGAAACGATGGCGGCGAGGTTGAACTCAGGTGCGAACGGCATGAGGGAAGGAGCTGCGAAAAGCTGCAGATTCTGAAACGCCGAGAAATCGACCGCGCCCAGGAAAATTGCCGCCACGTAGCCCACAATCAGGCCGAACAGAACGGAAAGCTGCTTCGTCTTGCCCTTTGCAAGCACCTGGAAAATCAGGCACGACACCAAGGCGACCGACCCAAGCAGCAGGTTGCGCGGGGAGCCGAAATCGGGAGACCCGGTACCGCCGCCGAACGATGCGGCACCGACGTTGAGCAGCGAAAAGCCGATAGAGGTGACCACGACGGCGGCGACAATGGGAGAAATGAGGCGGCGCCAGTATTTCGCGAAAAGGCCGAGAACGCCTTCGAGGATGCCACCCACGATGATGGCCCCAATCGCAACATTGTACCCGTACGTGGCAACGATGCCGCATAGCACCGTCACGAACGTGAAGCTGATTCCCATGACAATCGGCAGCCCGCTGCCGATGCGCCACAGAGGGAACAGCTGAATAAGCGTGCCAATGCCCGCAATGAGCATGGCGCCCTGGATGAGAGAGCTGGTCTGGACATCGCTCAGGCCGGCCGCAGCCGCCACGATCATAATAGGAGCAAGATTCGCCACGAACATTGCCAGAATATGCTGAATGCCGTACGGAACGGCCCTCAACAGGGGAATGTCACCATCGAGCTGGAACAGGCTCGCATGGTCGAACGCCTTTCCTTTGGAAAACCCTTTGAACGCCATTGGCTACCTTCCCGCATTCTCGACGGCCGCACACGCTTCGGCGATATGATCTGCATCGCACTCCACAACGCCCCCCAAGCCGGCGCGAGAACCCGTTTCGCCATCCTGCTCGCGAAACGTCAGCTCCCCCGTCTCAGGGTCCATCGCATCAACGATGGCAAGCGACTCGAGACGATACCCGCGCTCGCGCAGACTCTTGCCGCCAGGCTGGAAGCCTTTCTCGATGGCAATGCCGATACCCTCGACGGTAGCGCCCGCAGATTCGACAATCTCGATCAGGCCATCG
>USEQ01000145.1 GCA_900553655.1 uncultured Slackia sp.
CGGCCAGCGTGCGCTTGTTGTGGCAGGCGAAGGATGGCACGAAGGGGTCAAGGGCATCGTCGCGTCTCGGCTGGTCAATGCGTTCGGCGTTCCGTCCCTGCTCTTCACTATAGAAGATGGCGAAGCGCGCGGGTCGGGTCGAAGCGTTGGTCAGGTGAACCTATTCAAGGCCGTCGAATCCGCATCCGACATCCTCACGCGCTTCGGGGGTCACGGAGCTGCGGTCGGGGTAACCCTTCCGGCCGACAAGCTTCCGGAATTCTCTGAGCGATTGTGCTCGTATATGGACGAGCTCCCCGAGGACAGCTTCCATCCGCTCATCGAGATCGACTCGCTGGTCAATCTCTCGGAGCTCACAATCGAAAACGTTGAAGAGCTCGATCGTCTCGCTCCTTTCGGCCAGGAAAACCTGACGCCGCGCTACTTGGCACGCAACGTTCGCCTTGCCAACTGTCGCGCAGTCGGTGCGGGGAAGAACCACCTTGCCTGCACGCTTACCGACGGAGCTTCGTCGGTCGATGCGATTATGTTTCATTGCGACGGAATCGACTCCCTCATGGCCTGCGGAAGCGTGGTGGACGCTGCATTTCAAGTGCAGATCGACGAATGGCGTGGCCGCCGGACTGTCAAGTGCATGCTCGACGCCATAGAACCGGCCTGTCCATGCCCCGCGTTGCGCGCCTGTCTTCCGAGCGAGGACGTGGACTTCATTCGGGAGCTTTGCGAGGCGACGCGGGAGATGGAGGAAACCGCCGATTGCGGATGCGCTTCCGAACGGTGCCGCCGCCGCGGGCAGTGGGAAGAGGCCGCGTGTCGGGGGTCTGAGCTTCTGACGAAGAAGCTGGTGGAGGCGTGCATCGGAAAGAGGCCCCTGCATCCTTCTCAGGAGCGTGCGCTAGAGTGCCTTGACAAGGGCGTCAACACGCTTGCTGTCATGGGGACGGGGCGCGGGAAGTCGCTCATCTTCCAGATACATGCCGCACGCTGCGCCCTGAGCCAGGGCAAGGCAAGCATCCTGGTGTATCCGTTGCGGGCTCTCATCTCCGACCAGGAGTTTCATCTCAATGCTCTTTTCGAGCGGTTCGGTCTTCGTGCTGCGTCTCTGACCGGAGAGACGCCCTCGGCTCGGCGCGCTGCGGTCTATGAGGGGCTTTTCAACGGAGGAATCGACGTGGTGCTCACCACGCCCGAGTATCTTGCGTGCCATATGGACGATATATCCGCATGCGGGCGTATCGGCTTCATGGTCGTCGACGAAGCGCACCATATGGCGCAAGCGGGTGCTGGCAAGAGGCCGGCCTACGATGTCTTGGGCGCGTTTGCTTGTAAGCTCGCAGACCCCGTGGTTCTCGCAGTCACCGCAACGGCTCCGACGGATGTCGCCTCTCATATCGTGCAATCGCTCGGCATTCAGGCAGTCGTGCGTGACGAAGCCGATCGGTGCAACCTTGCCGTCGACGATCATCGAAGCCTGCGCGACAAGGACAGCTATCTTGCCCGCATCGTCGCATCGGGCGAGAAGACAATCGTCTACGTGAATTCCCGCATGGGGTCGGTCGACCTCACACGCCATTTGCGCGCTATGGTCCCCCAGGTTGCCATGCAAGTCGGTTTTTACAATGCAGGGCTTTCGCGAGAGGAACGTTTGCGCATAGAACGTCTTTTCCGAGAGGATGTTCTGCGCGTTTTGGTGTGCACGTCAGCTTTCGGCGAGGGCATTGATATTCCCGATGTGCGCCATGTGGTTCTCTACGGCATGCCGTTTTCGGAGATAGAGTTCAACCAGATGAGCGGTCGTGCCGGTCGAAACGGTGCCGATGCAACGGTTCATCTGCTGTTTGGGTCGCGCGATGCCGCCTCGAACAGGGGTGTGCTTAACCAGGGTACTCCCGAACATGACGTCATGGCCCAGATATACCGCGAGCTGCGTCGTATGCAGCGTGAGGCTGCCAAGGACGCGGCCGCGAATTCGTCTGGGGCCTTCGCGTCGGTTCGCGGTCAAGAAAACGCCGTCGACGGCGGTGTGGCCAAAACGGAAAAAGACGTCCTATCCGTTTCTACCCACGATGGCGATGTTTTCTTTACAATGACTACCGATGGGTTGGCGCATATATGCACGCAGCGTTCGCCCCATTTTCCGATAACGCCCGATATGTGCGCGTGCGGGCTTGCCGTCTTCGAAGAACTCGGCCTCGTGCGCATGCGTTCGTGCTCGTGCGCATGCGACCAACGTTACGAGGTCCATGTGTGCGATTTCGGCGGGAAGGTGGAATTGGGCGACAGCGTGCGTTACCGCGAAGGTATGGGGGAGGCAGAGGCGTTTGCGCGCTTTACCGAATGGGTGATGCGCAGTCCCGCATCGGTTCTCCGCGATCGCATCATTCGACCTATCGTGCCCGATGACATGCAAGGGGAAGGGGGACGCGATGTCCGATGAGAAAAACGCTTCGCAGGTCGGTGCTCCGATCGACCCTGTTCTCGCCAGGGCCTCGGGAGCGTGGGCCTTCGAGATATACGAGGGCGGCATAGCCCCTTCCGCGAAGCCTTCCGAGGCAAGAGCTCCCGAAGTGCGCTTTGCGAAGCTTCAGAGAGTTACGGCGGAGTACATCAACGAAGACGACCAGGCTCTGCTTGAGAAAGCATATCGTTTTGCGAGCGAGGCTCACAAGGAGCAAAAGCGCAAAAGCGGCGAGCCGTTCATTGCTCACCCTATAGAAGTGGCGCTCATTCTTGCCGATTTGCGCATGGATGCCGACACGCTGTGCGCGGCTCTTCTTCACGACACGGTGGAAGATACGCCGACGACGGTCGAGGAAGTGTCCGAGCTGTTTAACCCGCAGGTCGCTCAGCTGGTGCAGGGCGTCACGAAGATCACGCGCATCGAAGTGGGGAGCCTGACCGATGAACAGGCGGCAACCATTCGCAAGATGTTCGTCGCCATGAGCAAAGACATTCGCGTCATCGTCATCAAGCTTGCCGACCGCCTGCACAACATGCGTACGCTTTCGGCCCTTAAAGAAGACCGTCGTATCTTCAAGGCGCGCGAAACGCTCGAGATTTACGCGCCTATAGCCCATCGTCTTGGCATAGGTTCCATCAAATGGGAGCTTGAAGACCTTTCGTTCTATTATCTTGATCCCGCAAAATTCGGTCAGATCAGTCGCATGGTGGCGGAAAGCCGCGTAGAGCGCGAGCGCTATCTAGCCGATGTCATAGAGACGCTCACGGGCGAGCTTACCAAAGTCAACATCACCGGCCACATTGCGGGGCGTCCGAAGCATCTGTATTCCATCTATCAGAAGATGACGAAGCGCGGCAAAGGGTTCTCTGAGATTTACGACCTAATTGCCGTGCGTGTCATAGTGAAGACGGTCAAGGATTGCTATTCGGCGCTCGGCGCCGTTCATGCGTTGTGGCATCCCATGCCGGGTCGCTTCAAAGATTACATTGCCATGCCAAAGCTCAACATGTACCAGAGCTTGCATACCACGGTCATAGGTCCTTCGGGCCGCCCTCTTGAGGTTCAAATCAGAACCGAGGAAATGCACCGTATGAGCGAATATGGTGTTGCGGCGCATTGGCGTTATAAGGAAAAAGGCAGCAAGGCGGACGAGGCGTTCGATCGCCAGATTGCCTGGTTGCGCCAGATGGTGGACTGGCAGGAGGAGACGAAAGACTCTCGCGAATTCTTGAGCGATTTGAAGGTTGACCTGGCACCTACGGAGGTCTTTGTGTTTACGCCTGCGGGCGATGTCATGAGCCTGCGGAGCGGTTCGACGCCGGTCGATTTCGCTTACAACGTTCACTCTGAAGTGGGCAATCATTGCGTAGGAGCAAAGGTCAACGGTGCTATCGTTCCTCTTTCCTACGAGCTGCAGATGGGCGACCGCGTGGAAATTCTCACCCAGAAGAGCGCCACGCCGTCGCGCGACTGGATCAAAATGGTTAAAACCCCGTCAGCGCGCAGCAAGCTTCGCAGCTATTTTTCCAAGGTGAGCCGAAGCGACGACCTTATTCAGGGTCGAGATAAGCTCGCGCGTGAAATGAAGAAGCATGGTTTCGGGCTCGGGTCTACATCATCGGTACGTGCCCAGAAATCCGTTGCTGAGCAGATGGGCTATAAAGACGTCGAGGATATGATGGTTGCCATAGGTGCGGGCAAAGAGACTGTGCTGCATGTGGCCAACCGTCTTCTGAAGGTTCTCAATCCTCAGCCGATCGACGACACACCGAGCATTCCCATGATGAGCAGCGGCGTCATGCCTCCGCTCATCACATCGGTCAAGCGCCCGAACGTGCGCAGGAAGGCCCATGCTTCGAATGGG
>USEQ01000146.1 GCA_900553655.1 uncultured Slackia sp.
GACAGCCGAGGTTCCGCACAGGTACCCGCCGCAAAATGCCAAGCCCACATCGCCCATGAGCGAACCGAGAATGGGGTCGCCTACGTAGCTGTTCTCGCCGCACGCGCCCCCGGCCGTGTGCCAGCCGGCGTATAGTCCTCTGATAGGAAGGCCGTTGACGCCCATAACCTGCATATCCTCGTTGATGGCGAGGCCCGCTTTCGTTCCGTAGAGGTTCCCTCCGATCCGACATCCGTAAAACGGCGGCTCGCTCACGGCATGCAGCCACTCTTTCGGCATGGGATAGAGGTAGTCGTCCTCTCCGCGCTCGCATGCTTCGTTCCACTTCTGCACGGCTCCAACCAGCACGCCGGGTTCAAATCCCAGGTCGGCCTCGAGTTCCTCGAGCGTATCGCGCCGCTTGAGAACGTCTGCGTCGATGGCGTCCTGGACCCCGTGATGCCAATCGCGATAATGCTCGGGGACTTTCTCGATCTGCTCGAGATCGGGCGTGATGAGCTTGCGACAGTGTTCTTGCGCGAATCCCGCCAAATAGTCTTCGTAATTCGCGTCGAAGATGATGTAAGAACGGTGCCCCGGAGGCGTCATCTGAATCGTTGCAAGGTCGCCCAAGGCGTATATGGCGTTTGCCCCGTCTTCCCCGACGCGGCTGTCCATGTAGCGCAAGCGGTTGCCGCAGCGATCTATCGTCAGCCACGGCTGCCGCGAAAGCTGCGTCATGCCGTCGTAGAGGAAACGCGCCCACTGACCGCCTTCCGCCTCCCAGTCTACGCCGCCGTCAAAGCTTGCCGAGCTATTGAAGCCCGACACGTCGGCCCCGACGCCCAGACCCATGCGAAAGCATTCTCCCGTCTCGCCAAGCGTAAGATAGCTCGACGCGCAGCCCATTGCGGCCGTAGGGATGTAGCGATCGAGAAGCGCCTTGTTGTTGCAGAAGCCTCCTGCCGTCAAGATGACTGCGGCCGTCGCGTGCACGAAGACCTCGCGCTGATAATCCTCTTTACACACCACGCCGACGACGCGCCCCGTCTCGTCTTGCACCAACGCGACGGCGGGAGACTGGAAATGGTATTCGACGCCTTTGCGCTGCCCGTAATTGAACATGGCGTCGGTCGCGTCTTTCATCTTGAGAACGTGATGATCGAGGGTGGCATTCTTCGGGGCCACATACACCGGCACTTCGCCTAAACGCCACTGCACGCCGCATTCCGCCATCCAATCAAGACTTGGCCCGCCCTGTTCGGCGATCTTGTAGATAAGCTTGGGATCTGCAGCGTAGTGGTATTCGTCCATGGCCCAATCGGCAAGCGCTTTCGCATCGAAAGGATACGACGGGAAGGCGAAACGCTTTGACTCCTGCATTTTCGAGCCTCCGAGAATGCCGCACATGCCGGCTTCCTGCGCATTGCCCCCATGAAGACCCGCAGCTTCAACGCAGATGACGCTTGCACCGAGCTCCGCCGCACGCGCGGCCGCATTAAGCCCGCCGCCGCCGGCGCCTACGACGCAGATGTCGCATTCGTAATCCCAGACGGAAGGAACCGGACGCGGGTCGATAGGCGACGCATCATTGGCGGGAAACGTCGCCGCATTGTGCTCTCGATATGTTCCGTCCGCAGCCGATGCATTGCCGCTCATGCTAGGCGGCACCTCAACCTCGGAAGAGCCATCGGCGGACCAGTCGCCGATAGCGCCTTCTTCGACCGCGTAAGCCGCATGACCTGCCGTAGACGCTGCGGCAACAGCGCCTGCACCCGCCATAGCGGCGCGAGCAAGAAAATCTCGGCGGGATAACCCCTTGGTGATTTCGTTATTCATCATAGTCCCCTATTCGCCCTCAGCCGCGGCAGCGTCGTTTTTTATTTCAGCCTGCGCCAACGCATCGTCGACGGCCATCTTCACGCCGGCCGTGGTAATGGTCGCCCCGCTGATGGCGTCGATGTCAGAACCCTGAGCAGCATCGATCATGGCTGCGAACTTCCCATCACGAATGGCCTCATAGCCCCCTCGGCTCTGGCTCTCGCCCTCCTGAGTAACCTCGAGGCACGTCACGCGATTGTCATCGAGAAGCAACGTCACGGTGACAAGTCCCTCCATGGCCGTTCCCTTACCTGTGTAGACGCCGTCTGCATACGAGCCGTCGGCCCGAACGCGAACCTGTTCTCTCGACTGGACCGCCCACGGATCGTCGATGCGCATGGCAAGCTGCTCGGCGCTTGCAGCATCTTTAGAGCCCGATCCTTCGAACGATGCGCCGCATCCTGTCAAACCCAGCATGAGCGCAGCGGCGGTTCCTAAGACGACCTGGCTTTTTCCCTTCATACGACCTCCCCTCAAAACGCGGCGCTGCATGCGCCGCGTGCGTTTTCCTCCGCGAACGCGCCACCTGCTAGACGGGATTCGTCCAGCCCTGCGGCGTTTCGTAATCGTGGCACGTGTTGCAATACATATTCGAAGCCTTATGCACGCCATGGCAGTTGCTGCAGTCGATCGGCGTGCCCTGATGGGAATCGTGAGGATTCACGCCCTCCTCTCCGCCCCAATCCTGGGTCGCCGCTATAACGTCTTGCATATCGTGACACTCAGGCGTCGCACACATCTTCTCGTCCGCCGTCACGCCAACGGTGGCGATATCGCCATGTTCGTCCACCTCGAAGTCGCCCTTCACCCAGGCAATCCCCTCGGCAACCTGCTCATCGATCTTGGGCTCATGGCACTGAAGACACGTGGTGCCTTCGCGATAGTGGGCGTTGGCGCAAAGCGCCTCATCCTCGTAGTAACCTTCGACGTAGTTGTCCATGGGCACGTGGCATATGGCGTTGCAGAAGCTTGGCTGCTCATGCCAGACGAAAAAGCCCGCCGCGGCAAGGACTATGACCGCTGCGACGCATCCGACCGCGATAGGCCACTTCCCGCAAACCCTACCTTGCTTCGCCTGCGTTTTTTTCGAAGCGGTCTCGGACGAGACGGCCTCATGCTCTTGCGGCGCGGCAGCAAGGCGTCTCTCCTTCTCCTCTTCCCCCATATCTTTCCCCCTCTCTTTTTTGCTTCACTGAAGTTTTCATTTTGCTGCATCAGTGAACTTTATGCGGCGCATAATATCACGCAGAACAACGGGAGAAAACAACTTTCATCCAGGTATTTATCCAGATCGACGATTCGTCAAAACTGTACATTGACGCAATGTCAAAGCGAAGCGTATTCTGCTTTCGTCAGGGGAAAAGGCCTGCTGCGCAAGGGGAAATCGCATGATGTGCAGGCCGCTTAAAGCATCGGACGATACTGCGCGCAATGCACGGCACCGCCCGATTCGAGGGGAGATGCCCATGAACCGCCGCGAGCAAATCATCGCATGCACACGCGAGCTCTATGAGGAAAAAGGCCTCACGAAAACCTCCGTGCAAGACATCGCCGACAAGGTCGGCGTCGCACGCAGCCTGTTCTACCATTATTTCACCGACAAAGACGACGTGACCTCCGCCGTGCTCGACTCTTACATCGAAGAGTTTCTCGCCATGCTCAAAGCCTGGAACGAGCAGCGAATCGAAGGCGACGTGGAGCATGCGTTGCGCACGCTCGTTCCCGTTTTGCGAAGAGGCCTTTTCGACAGGGACTCTTTCCGACGGGCCCTTGCTTCTCGCGAGAACGCCGCTTTATACATCGACTTCATCAACAGAGTAGCCGATAAAGCAGCGCACTACATCATTACGACAACAGTCGAGGACTACGGACGGCTGCACGAAATCCGCATCAATCACGTGTACGAAAGCTTTTACATGCTGATCTTGGGCGTCGTAGGCTACCTGCGAACGCATCCCAACACCGACGACAGCATCATCGAGGACATCATCGCGCAAAGCCTGCATCTCGACAGGGGCAAGGCGGGACCCGCATAAGCCTCAATCCGCGGTAAATCGCGCATCGACGCGCATATCCATAGCCGCGTTTGCGGTCGCATCGAGCGACCGCTCGGTTTCCGACGCCAAAAACAAGCCGAATCGAAAAAACGCGACGCGATTGTGCCGGGAAAGGAGGCGCGCAGCTACGGCATTCCAACCGATTTTTCAATACACAAGGAGTTCTCATGCTATTCGACGTCTACGGCGATACCGCCGTCTTCCAATGGGTCGGATGGGTCATCGTATTCGTGGGCCTCATCCTCATGAACGAATTCGCACGCCGCACCAAAGCGGGCGGAATCGTCTGCTTTTTGGTGATACCCGCCATCCTGACGATTTATTTCATCGCCATCAGCGTAAGCGCGGCAGCCGGTGCGCAATGGGCGCTCGACAACCCAACCTGCACTGATATGAACAGCTGGTTC
>USEQ01000147.1 GCA_900553655.1 uncultured Slackia sp.
CAGGCATATTCTGTCTTGGGTGAAAACGCTTCCGAGGCCCAGGTACAGCAGTACCGTGAAGAGCACGGTCTGAACGATCCCGTACTTGTCCAGTACGGTAACTTCATGGTCGGATTGGTTCAGGGCGACCTTGGCACCTACGGCGCGAACAGCGCTTCGGTTGCCGATCGTATTGCATCCGCTTTGCCCGTCACGCTTCAGCTGACATTCATGGGCCTTATTATTGCGGTCGTGCTTGCGGTCATCCTGGGTGTGATTTCGGCGTTGTATCGAGACCGATGGCCCGACCAGGTCATCCGCATCTTCTCCATCGCGTTTATCGCCACGCCTTCTTTCTGGCTGGCTGTCTTGTTGATCCTGCTGTTCTCTTCCATGCTGCAGCTTCTGCCTGCTTCCGGCCCGCTTCCGTCTTTCACCTCCGATCCCGGCGGATGGATGGCCCGTATGGCTATGCCCGCGTTCGCTCTCGCTGTTCCCGTTATCGGTCAGCTTACGCGCGTCATCCGTACGTCCATGGTCGAAGAACTTGACAAAGACTATGTCCGCACGGCTCTCGGCGCCGGCATCCCGAAGGGCATCGTCGTTGCGCGCAATGTCTTGCGCAACGCTCTCATCACGCCGGTCACCGTTTTGGGTCTTCGCATCGGATACCTGATCGGCGGCGCCGTCGTTATCGAGGTCATCTTCAACCTCCCCGGCATGGGTATGGCCATCATCTCCGGCATCCAGTCCAACTACACCATGCTGGTGCAGGGCGTAGTTCTGTGCGTGGCCTTTACGTTCATCATCATCAACATCATCGTGGATATGCTCTATATCCTGATCGATCCGCGAATCAGGACGGTGTAGCGGTATGGCTCAACTTAGGAAAAACCTCACGGAGAAAATGGAATCGAACCCGGGCAAAGTGCGCTTCCGCCGTTGGAAGGCCATGAGCATCGGCGCTCGCATTTCCCTGATCGTCCTTACGCTTATCGTGCTTATCGCGGCGCTTGCGAACTTCATCGCGCCGCACGATCCGCTGGAGATCTTCACGGCTCGTCAGGCTCCCGATGCCGAATTCATCTTCGGCACCGACGATAAGGGCCGCGACGTCTTGTCCCGCATGATGTACGGCGCACGCTATTCGCTCGTTATCGGCTTGGGCGCGACCGCCTTCGCTTTGGTATGCGGCTCGATCATCGGCGCTCTCGCTGCCGTTTCGCGCAAATGGGTCTCCGAGGTCATCATGCGCGTTCTCGACGTCGTCATGTCTTTCCCCGGCATCGCGCTGGCTGCAACCTTCGTCGTCGTGTTCGGCACCAATATCCCGTCGCTTATCTTCGCGATCGGCTTTCTGTACATTCCCCAGATCGCTCGTATCGTTCGCGCGAACATCGTGAGTGAATACAACCAGGACTACGTCCGTGCCGTCGTGGTCTCTGGCGCCCGCGCGCCCTGGATTTTGATGAAGCACGTCGTGCGTAACTGCATCGCGCCTGTCATGGTCTTTACCATCGTCCTTGTCGCCGACGCTATTGTCTTCGAGGCATCGCTCGCCTTCATTAGCGCGGGCATTCCCGAGCCCACGCCTACGTGGGGCAATATTCTCGCCGACGCACGCGGCGGCGTTTTGTCCGGCCGTTGGTGGCAGGCTCTGTTCCCGGGCCTTGCTATCATGATCACGGTCCTGTGTCTGAATATTCTTTCCGAGGGCATGACCGACGCCATGGCAGCCGCTCCTAAGGCCGCCATCAAGCCGAGCGATTCCAACCTCAACAGCGACCGCGAGGCCGACAAGCTCGTTGCCAACCCCGTTCTGGCATATGAGGCCCAGGCTGAGTCCTTGGCGCAACGCCTTGCCGCCCTGAAAGAGATCGAGAACAAGCGCACCGATCGCTTCGAGGCGCACACCGACGCGGAACCCATCCTCGAGGTCAAGAATCTCTGCATCAAGTTCCCGCGCCACGGAGACGTCAACGTCGTCGACAATGTAAGCTTCAAGGTTCGCCCCCATCAGACCATGGGCCTGGTCGGCGAGTCCGGCTGCGGCAAGTCCATCACGTCGTTGACCATCATGGGCCTGCTCGACCCCAAGGCAGAGGTCTCCGGCGAGATTATCTACGACGGCAAGAACCTGCTCTCCATGACGGAGAAGGAGAAGAACACGCTGCGCGGCCGCGAGATCGCCATGATCTATCAGGACGCTCTGTCCTCCCTGAATCCGTCCATGCTTATTCGTGCCCAGATGAAGCAGCTCACCAAGCGCGGCGGCACTCGCACCGCAGAGGAGCTCCTCGAGCTTGTAGGCCTCGATCCGAAGCGTACGCTCGACTCCTATCCTCATGAACTTTCCGGCGGTCAGCGCCAGCGCGTCTTGATCGCAATGGCGCTCACGCGCGACCCGAAGGTCATCATCGCCGACGAGCCTACCACCGCTCTCGACGTGACCGTTCAGAAACAGGTCGTCGACCTGCTGAACAAGCTGCAGGCGGAGCTCGGCTTCGCCATGGTCTTCGTCAGCCACGACTTGGCCCTGGTTGCCGAGGTTGCGAACTCCATCACCGTCATGTACGCCGGCCAGATCGTGGAGCAGGGTTCGGTTCACGACATCTTGACCAATCCTATCCACGAGTACACGCGCGGCCTTCTTGGTTCCGTTTTGTCCATCGAAGCGGGCAGCGGACGTCTGCATCAGGTTCCTGGGTCGGTTCCCAGCCCCGCAGACTTCCCGAAGGGCGATCGCTTTACCCCGCGTTCCAGCCATCCCGATGCCGTTTCGGACGTCCGTCCGATTCTCAAGAAGGACGGCGATTCGAATCACTGGTACGCCGAGCTGCCTGACGAAGAAATGGCGCGTCTCGGCCTGAAGCCGTATGGAGGTGAGCAGTAATGACCGAAACCAAAGCAGCGGCAGGCGAGCAGACCCCCATTATCTTCCTGGACGATATCCACGTTGTCTTCAAGACCCGTACCGGTTCCATCCTGCATCCGAACAAGGTGCATGCTGTCAACGGACTTACGCTGAAGCTCATGCCGGGCGAGACCATCGGTATCGTCGGCGAGTCCGGTTGCGGTAAGTCCACGACGGCGAACGTCATGTGCGGCCTGCAGGCCCCGACCTCCGGCCACGTGTACTTCAAGGGCGTCGACGTGACCAAGCGCACCGCGGATCAGCGCAAGACCATCGGCCGCGTTATCTCCGTCGTCTTCCAGGACCCTGCGACGGCGCTTAACGCGCGCATGTCCGTTCATGATCAGCTCATGGACCCCATGAACGTTCACAAGGTCGGCACGAAGCAGGAGCGCGAGGCTCGCGTGAAGGAGCTGATCGAAATGGTCGGTCTGCCTAGCTCCGTGCTGGGTGCGCTTCCCGGGCAGCTTTCCGGCGGCCAGCGTCAGCGCGTTGCGATTGCCCGTGCTCTTTCCCTGAAGCCCGACGCGATCATCGCCGACGAGCCCACCAGCGCACTTGACGTTTCGGTTCGTGCGCAGATTCTCAATCTGCTGTCCGACCTGAAAAAAGAACTCGGTCTGTCCATGGTCTTCATCAGCCACGACATCCAGACCGTGCGCTATATCTCCGACCGCATCATCGTCATGAACGGCGGCCAGGCGGTCGAGCAGGGCAAGGCGTCCGAGGTTTTCGAGAACCCCAAGGATGACTACACCCGTTTGCTTCTCGGCGCTGCTCCTTCGCTGCTCCATCCCGATCTTGGCAAATAGCCCTGTATCGTCTCGTTTCGAATACCCCGAACGAAATCAAGGCCCGCTTTTCAGCGGGCCTTTTTATGCGACCTTTTCGAGCGTTCTTGACGATAGGGGTGGAGGGACATATAGTCTTGCTGTTTATGGAAACCGAAGAGTAGAGGTAATCACTCATGACAGACATCAACTTCCACGGTGTTATCCCCCCGGTTGTCATCCCGCTGACCGAGGAGCGCACGCTCGACCTTGAGGCGCTCGAGCGCTCCATCAACCGCATGATTGATGCGGGCGTCGACGGCCTGTTCTTCCTGGGCTCCAGTGGCGAGGTTGCATTCTTGACTGATGCTCAGCGTTATCACGTGCTGCAGGAGGCTGTCGCCATGGTTCATGGTCGCGTCCCTGTTCTCGCGGGCATCATTGACATGGAAACCCTGCGTGTCGTCGATCAGGCGAAACGCGCGACGGGTTACGGCGTTGACGCGCTCGTTGCCACCGCTCCGTTCTACGCGCTCGGTGGCCCGAAGGAGACCGAACGTCATTTCCGCGCCATCCGCGAGCATACCGACCTGCCCCTGTTCGCATACGACCTCCAGGTTTGCGTTCATACGAAGCTCG
>USEQ01000148.1 GCA_900553655.1 uncultured Slackia sp.
GCTTGTCGTGTTCGTGGTGATTTCCGCCGCCATCGCGCTTGTGCAATACAACAGCTCCATCACGTTCATCGCCCAGCTCATGTCCATCAGCTGGGGCGCGCTGGCCGGCGCATTCCTCGGGCCTTTCTTCTGGGGTCTGTACAGCAAGCGCATCAGCAAAGCAGCCGTATGGGCAAGCTTCATCGTTGGCGTCGGCCTGACCACGGGCAACATGATCGCAGGCTTCTTCGGGACGCCGCTCATCGCAAGCCCCATCAACTGCGGCGCCTTGGCGATGGTGCTCTCCATGGCTATCGTGCCGTTGGTGAGCCTGGTAACCAAGCCGGTTCCCTTCGACATAGATATTGCGCTTCCCAGCCGCAAGAGCGCGACGGACCGCGAAATCGAGGCGGAAATACGCGAAGAGCATATTCCCGAAATGAATCCGCTTCCGTAAGGAGCTTCGAGCAATTCGTCAGGCGCGAGACGCCCGCCGCGACCGGGGCGTCTCGCGCCGCACCCTGGATCGCGCGCGGTCCACAGCGCACCCGACAACACGAACCTGTCTTAAGAGAGCATTTTCGCAAGCATTCCGATGCCAATGCCAACCGCGCCGCCAATCGCAGCGCCGACCAGAATCTGGACGCTTGCGCGCACGCCCTTGACCCACGGCTTCATATCCCGCTCGCGACGGCCCTCGACCGTATCGCGATCGACACGCTCTCCGCGACTGAACGCCAATACCTCACGGTACGTTTGCAAATCGTGTTGCTTCTTGATGCGCTCAGCATGCATAAAGGCCACGACCAAAACGAGCAATGCAATGACGGCGAATACAATCGTCGGAACCATATGTATGCCCCAACCCCATTCGTATTGGAACGCGCCCCATGCGGCCAGAACCAGAAACACCGCACCGCTTACAACCGCGGCAGTCGAAAGAGCGTTGTACTTTTTGACGGCTTCGTCCATTGCTTTTGCCATAGCTTCCACGTCTCCTTTGATGAGAGAATCCACGGTCACCTCGAACACGTTGGAAAGAAGCAGCAGGCTCTGAACATCAGGGTAGGTACGACCGGTTTCCCAGTTGGAGATGGTCTGGCGCGAAACGTAAATCCTTTCTGCCAGGTCGTCTTGGGAAAGGCCCTTTTCCTTACGATGCTCTTTGATATGAGCGCCCAACTCCATGCGATGCTTCTCCTTCGTGCTTGTGGCGACCCTTGCCGAAAACCACGGTGCCATGACGAAGGCAATCCTACCATCAAAAGTCTTTATGACCGATGCACAGCGAAGGAGTTCACGCTGTCAAAAGGCTTTATACACGTTGATGACCTGGCACGATACAATGAAAAAGTCTTTACCGCCCACCTGCAGCGAGGTAATCGTCCATGCCCGGCTCTGCCGATATATACACGCCGCTCTCGGGAAAATAGGTCAGCCATACCACGCCTTCGGCGTTTGCGACGTCGGCAAGCCCCGGACGGTCGTTCTCGGCAACGCTGATATGAATCTCCCGTTCATCGAGGGTCTTAAACGTCATTTCGATAGTATCTTGGCTGAAACCGCTATAACGGCCGGTTGCGCGATTCTCCTCAACCTCGGCAAGCCAGCACAAGTCGGTTTGCGGGCCGCGCAGCAAATCGATCACAGCAGCTTGAGCCTGAAACGCACCGGCGACCAAGCTGAAGATCGTAAGCACCACAAACAGAGTCGCAACGCCGACCTTGCCAAGCATGTCGTAGGAAACAGGGTGCTTTTTACGATAGACACGATACAGAACCACAACGCCGATGCATGCAGCCAGCACAGCGAACAATTTAAACAGCCGCACGGGGGTCGGGTCGGCCTTGCCAAACGCCACAATCACAGCAAGCGCCACAAATCCCGAGCCCACATAGGCAACGCAGGCAACGACGAGCCGTACCACCTCCCGCGCAAGCTTGGCGGCAGTGACCCCGAAGTCGGCACGAACGCCGCCCTTGCGTTCTTGCGCGATAACGACCAGCAGAATCGCGAACCCGACGAACGAGAAGGCGAACAGCACGAACCCCGAAGCTACAAGAAGATACCGAAGAAGGCCCATATATCCGACAGAAGGAGCCCACTCCCCCGCCAGTAAAAGACCGAACGCAGAGAACAGCACGACCACCGCAACGATGCCGATTACCTTCTTCGACGACATAGAAATCATCACGCGCGACCTCCGCCCCTGCCCTGCAAACGCCGCGACATCCAGCGGCGCGAAGAATCGTATCACAGGAGATGCGGTTCCTTTGATGCTCGTAGCAAAAGAACGGACGCAGAAAGCCACGCCCATGCCCGTTCTCTGCGTCTGCAATATCCTGCTACGCCACGGCCTCGCCCATCAAGCGTTCCCTCTTCTTGCGGGCAACAGCGCGGCCCTTGCCGCATTTCGGCTTGGAAAGCGGACAGCGTTTGCTGCAGCATGGACATGTGCCCAAATCGAGCTTGAACGATGAGGCCGAGCACGACGCGGCACCTGCAGGCTGCTGCCCTTTCTTTGCTGTTTTTCCCTTCTTGAGAGCCTTGCTCCCCTTTGCATCGCTGTAAGACGAAAGGCTCTTCCCGAGCTTTTTCGCTGCTTTTCGAATAGCCTTCTCACGCTTCTTATCCACTTTGCACGTGGCAGCATTGTCGCGCGTTGACACCCGCTTCTTCTCGAGCTTTTTCATCTGCTTTTTCGAAAGCTTCTTTTTCGAGTCTTTGCTCTTTTTTTTGGCTGACATGACGGCTCCTTCTCTTTTGTTTGCCGCCATAATACTCGATAATTGTTACTAAGTTAGTGTCAATTAACTTTTTTGAACAAGATTGCAGGACCGCATCATGAACGCAATGGCACAGGCAGAACGCACTAAGGCCCACTATATGAGCCTCGTGCCATGAAAAGCGCTTTCAGAGCCTCCCCTTCTATGCCGAAATCTGAAGAATAACTCGTGCAAGCACCCGGTCCTTAACCAACAACCCCAAGGGACACCTTGCGGAAGCTCCGTTTCACTAAAGCCTAGAAGACCCGGATTCTCGTCAGAATTGCCACTTTTTTCGATTTCCTGACGAGCCGCAAAATCTTTCCCAACAAATCCCCAGGTCACAAAACAACCTGCGTATTCCCATTCGGGCACATGCCTCGAAGAAGTAATAAAATCCCAGGTCAGTTTTCCCGAACAAGGATTATTCGTCAGGAAATCGAAAATAATATCCACTTTCGACAGAATTTAGGGACGCAGCATTAAAGGGCCGGGAGACGAGTGCAGCAGAGTGCAGCTCAAGAATTCTCCCGACCCTTTTCACGCTATTGAACGACGCTTATGTAAGCAGCGATTGCTCCTGCTACCTCTCGGCGCGGCTCTCCTCTATTTCCAAGGCGCCCACTTCCTCGGTGGTACCGCAGCCGCATCCGCAACCGCAACCCGCAGCGGCCTCAGCTGCGAGCTTCTCGGCATCGCGCGCCACATCGCGCATCCTGCGCGCCTCGGCCTCCTTGCCTTCCAGGTTCGCTTTCGCCACCGAAATCATGAGCTTGATGCGGTTGAGCTGGTTGACCTCGGATGCGCCGGGGTCATAGTCCACGGCGACGATATTGGCCTCGGGATAGGCGCGGCGCAGAGACTTGATGACGCCCTTGCCGACGACGTGGTTCGGCAGGCAGGCAAAGGGCTGGATGCAGACGATGTTCGGCACGCCGCTGCGGATGAGCTCGACCATTTCGCCGGTGAGGAACCAGCCCTCGCCGTACTGGTTGCCAAGGGAGAGGAAGGGCTTTGCCAGCTCGGCGACGTCCGCGATCTCCATGGGCGGTTCAAAGCGGCGGCTGGCCTGGAGCGCGTCGAGCACCGGGCGGCGCAGATAACGAATGGCCTTGACGCCGAGCTGGCCGACAAGCGCACCGCCCAGACTCCCGCCGAGGAACTCGTGCTTGTAGCCGCCGTTGTAGACGCAGTAATTCATGAAGTCCATGAGGTCTGGCACGACGGCCTCCGCCCCCTCGCGCTCGAGTAGGTCGACGAGGTGGTTGTTGGCAAGCGGCATGTATTTGACGAGAATTTCGCCCACGACGCCGATGCGCGGCTTGCGGAGCGTCTCATCCAGCGGGAGCGCATCGAAATCCTCGACGATCTCGCGGCAGAGGCGGCGGTAGTCCCGCCCGGCGTGACTGCCGGTGAGCGAGGCGACGCAGCGGTCGCGCCATTTGGCGTGCAGGGCGTTCGCGCTGCCGGGGACTTTTTCATACGGCCGCACGCGGTACAGGCAGCGCATGAGCAGGTCGCC
>USEQ01000149.1 GCA_900553655.1 uncultured Slackia sp.
ATATGACTCATATTCAGGAAAGTGTAGAAAAAAATGTTCTCTACGGTGATTGGGCGGGAATAATCCGATGCGCGAAGGTGTTGACTATTCTTATATATATGTTGGTGATATGCACGAAGGGAGAATGGCGTGCGGGTAGATGGAGGTCTTGACGAGCAGCGGGTGCAAGGTTGCTTGAACATCCTGTGCGATATCGGCGGTTTCGGCGACATCGAGTGCGAAGTCTTGGAGCCGGGGCATGTAGTGCTCGCTTTCGATACCTCCAGCGCTATGCGCAATCCTTACGGCGATCTGCATGGCGGGTTCTATATGATCGTTTCGGACATGGCGGCCTGCATGGCGGTGTATACGAACGGAAGCAAGCCCGTCACCCTGCAGTGCAATTTCAATTTCTGCGAAGGAATACACGTCAACGGCCAGCGCGTCACGGTGGATGCTCGCGTGCTTCGCAAGGGTAAGACCATCCAGGTTGTCAATGTGGAGTTCATCGACGAAGCGGGAATCGTATGCCTTCGCCCCTCGTTCACGACCTTCGCGAAAAAGGAGCTCGCCGAGGAAGGCCCGTTTCCCACGCAGGAAGAGTCCCTCGAAACCGTGCGCGCGTTTTTCGCCGAGGCCGGCAGGGAGATGCGCTAGAGACGGCCACGCGTTGTAGCGACGTGTTCCGTGGAGCTAACTTGCTAACTAACTTGCTAACTAACTTGCTAAGTTTTCTGGCTAACTTAGCAACTTTTTAGCCAACTTGCTAACATATTGAATAACTTGCTAAACTTGCTAAGAGCATTCAATAAGTTGTGAGAAGTGGAGTTCGATATGGACGCAAAGGAACTCGAAACTACGATTCGACAACTAAAGTCATCCCATACCGATAATCAATCGGTTGAAGTGAAAGAATCTGTCGGGAAGATGCCATCGACCATCGCTGAGACCATCTCCGCGTTTGCGAACGGATCAGGCGGTGTAATCGTGCTTGGGCTGTCTGAGAAAAACGGGTTCAAACCCGCAGAGGGATTCGAAGCTAATCGTATCGCCGACGCTCTTTCGCTGACATGCGCGGATAAGCTTACTCCGCCTGTGCGTGCCAACATTGACATCTTGGAATACGGCGGCGCCAATCTCGTCGTTGCCACTATTGACGAGATTCCACCTCGCGACAAACCCTGCTACGTTACCAGCAAGGGAATGTACAGGGGGTCTTTCATACGGTCGTTCGATGGCGACAGGAAGTTGAGTCCTTACGAAATCGATAGGCTGCTCGAAGATAAGACGCAGCCGTCGCATGACGCTGAAATCGTTGCGGAGGCAACGATGGACGATCTAGATAAGACCCTGTTCGATGGGGTGATTCAACGGCAAAAATCGCTTCACCCAAGATTATTCGCGAGCTTTGATGACGAAGAAATAGCAATTAATTTGCGGATCGCGGCAAGGGACGGTGCTGGCACTCTTCGGCCAACGCTGGCGGGTCTTCTTGCTTTAGGAACGTACCCCCAGAAGTATTTCCCGCGTCTCACCGTCACGTTCGCTGCGTATCCGGAAGATGACAAAGCTTCTGCGGGCGGCATAAAATACCTCGACTCCGAAAAAATGGCGGGTCCTATACCGGCCATCATTGCCGATACCGTATCTGCGGTTCAGAGAAATACCAGGCTCGGTGGCGTTATAATCGGTGCGAAGAGGGTTGACGTCCCCGATTACCCGCCAGCAGCCGTGCGCGAGGCGGTTTGCAACGCGCTTATGCATAGGGACTATTCTGAACTTGCGCGCGGAACGCAGGTTCAGGTGAACCTGTATAACGATAGGTTGGAGTTTTTGAGTCCAGGCGGTCTATACGGCACCATAACGTCCGCTACGGTAGCTGAGGCTGGATATTCGTCGACTAGGAACCAATATCTTGCCGATATATTGGAATCCACGCCTTATGACGGAGGGTTTGTCGCTGAGAATAGAGGAACCGGCTTCAAGCTCATGAAGCTCGAGCTGGAGAACAACAGGATGGCTGCACCCGTTGTAAGGGACTCCATCGCAATGTTCTCGCTCGAGTTTTATCGACGCGAGGTGCAGCCGCCAATGGAGTCCGTCTACGACGAGATTCTTTCCTTCGTTGCCGAGAATGAGCCATGTAGTGCAGGCGAGATTTCTGACGGGCTGAATATTCCCAGAAGTACCACAACGTATCGTCTAAGAAAGCTTGTGAGCGAAAACAAGCTGAGGAGGATTGGTGTCGAAAGAAGCAGGAATCAAAAATATTGCTTAACTTGCTAAGTTGCGCAATTGTGTCTGATTTCTCGTTTTTAAGCTCAGGTTTCGCTTGCTCTTGCGTCGCCATGAAAGCTGTGATATAAAACATCTGTCTTGATTGGCGGAGTCAATGAAGACATACAACTTTTTCGAATGTATGAGAAAGTGGGCTTGTCCCGCTTTCTTTTTGTATAGGCACCCAAAAAGGCCTGTTATGCAGCTTGGTTGGGAATTATGAGGAGGGTGGATGCTTTCATCGAAAGAGGCAAGCTTGCTTGCGGCTCTTGAGCCTCGTGCTGAAGCCGAAGGCATTGAAATCGTGACCGTTGAGGTGGTCGGATCCCGCAAGGCGCCAACGATTCGCGTGTACCTGGATACGCCGGAGGGAATCGTGTTCGAAGATATCACGGCCGCCCAGGTGTGGGTGAACGAGATTATGGACGAGATCGATCCGTTTCCCGGCGCTTATACGCTTGAAGTGAGCTCTCCTGGCATCGATCGCCCGCTTCGCACGCCCGAGCATTTCGCGCGCTTCGCCGGCGAAGAGGTCTATGTCATGACCGCATCTCCTATCGATGGTCGCAGCCGCTTCAACGCACGTCTTGCCGGGTTCGATTTCGAGAGCAACGCTGTCAAGCTCGAGCTCGATGGGGAAGAGCTTGCCGTTCCTTTGAGCGATGTCAAAAAGGCTCACGTCAAAGGCGTTATCGATTTCTCCTAAACCACGCTTACGCGTGCCGCCGGCAGGCGTCTGCGCTTACCGAGTACAACCATTCGCGATGATTTTATGCAACGAGGAAGGAACGTCATGGCATCTGAATTGATGGAGGCTTTGCAAGCCCTTGCACATGAAAAAAAGATCGACGAATTCTACCTGATCGAGCGCCTGGAGGCTTCTCTTGCGAGGAGCTACCAGAACATTCTCGACCTTGAGTGGGACGCTCGCGTCACGATTGACCGCACCACGGGCCGTATCTATGTATACGAGCTCGTTCCCGTCGGCGAGCCCGATGAAGAGACGGGCGAGTACAGCGAATTCGAGGAGCGCGACGTTACCCCCAACGACGTGAGCCGCATCGCCGCGCAAAACGCCAAGGGCGTCATTGCCGCCATGGTTCGCGAAGCAGGTCGTCAGAGCATCTACGAAGAGTTCAGCGATCGCGTGGGAGATATCGTCACCGCAACCGTGCTGCAGGTCACGCCCGATTTCACTATCGTGAAGATTCGCGACGGTGTGGAGGCCGAGCTTCCCCATTATGATGAAAAACGCTACCCCAACGAGCGCAACGAGCGTCCTGCAGGCGAGCACTATCGCCATAATCAGCGCATCAAGGTGCTGATTATCGACGTGCGCGATCCCAACGCGCTCGAGCCGCGCGTTCGCGGCGACCAGGCGCGTCCCGCGATCGTGGTTTCCCGTACGCATCCCGATTTGATTCGTCGCCTCTTCGAGCTCGAAGTTCCCGAGATTTATGACGGCATGGTCGAGGTCAAGTCTATCGCCCGTGAGCCCGGCGCTCGTTCCAAGGTTGCCGTGGCAAGCCGCGAAAGCAATCTCGACCCTGTGGGCGCATGCGTCGGCCCGAAGGGCAGCCGTGTGCGCATGGTCGTCGAAGAGCTCCGCAACGAGCGCGTCGACGTCATTCAGTGGGACGAAGACCCCGCGAAATACGTTGCCCAGGCTTTGAGCCCTGCGCGTGTGACCCGCGTGCTCATCGACGACGAGAATCATTACGCCACCGTTGTCGTGCCTGATGACCAGCTGTCTCTGGCTATTGGCAAAGAGGGCCAGAACGCCCGCCTCGCCGCTCGCCTGACCGGTTGGCATATCGATATCAAGTCGGCTAGTTTCGGAATCGAGCCGGCACCCGAAGTGAACATGCTCATCGACGAGGATGATACGGAAGAAGAGCCCGAATTCTGCGCCTTCGTTTCCGAGGACGGCGTTCGCT
>USEQ01000150.1 GCA_900553655.1 uncultured Slackia sp.
CGAGGCGCTGCGCTGCTGGTTTTTCGGCTGCTGCGAAGAACTCTTCGCACCTTCGCGCTTCTGGGAGCCGGAGCGCTGCTGGCGAGGGCGGTCGACGGGAGCGGAGGACCCTTCCGCGCCACGACCGCGACCTGAACGGCGGCGACGGCGGGACGAGGACGACTTTTTCTTCTCCGCCGAATCCGCATCGGACTTGCGCGACGAAGAACGGCGGGCGGAAGGCTTTTCGGCAAGCTTGTCGGTACCGGTGAACATAGGCGTTATCAAAGTCTCGACCGATGCCGAAGGCGTCCGATCGCCGTTGACGCACTCTTCGTACACATCGCGGGGGACGATGCCCGGCTTGCCCGTCTTCTTGTCCACATCCATCTCGGAAACGGGAATCTTCACGCGCTTGTCGCCCGCCATGATGGTGACCGTCTCGCGCGGCACGTTGACCTCGATGACCTTGGCGTCTCCTTCGGGAGTGGAAACCATGGAGTTCATCTTCGGGCAACGCGTCTTGAATTCCTTATACGTGTCGGCCTCGTAGCGTAAACAGCACATCAAGCGTCCGCAGACGCCGGAAATCTTCTGGGGATTCAAAGACAGGTCCTGGTCTTTGGCCATGCGAATGGAAACAGGGTTGAATTCGCCGCCAAGACGCTTGCAGCACAGCTCCTGGCCGCAATGGCCAAGGCCGCCCACGATGCGAGCCTCGTCGCGCACGCCGATCTGGCGCATATCGATGCGCACGTGAAAACGCGCCGCCAGAACGCGAACGAGTTCCCTGAAGTCAACGCGGTCTTCCGCCTCGAAGTAGAAGACGGCCTTGTCCCCGTCGAAAAGGAACTCGACCGTCACCGGATGCATGTCGAGCTTCTGCTCGGCAACCATCTGCTTGAACACCGGAAGCGCCTCTTCGGCTTTTGCCTGCATTTCCTTCCAGGCAAGCTGGTCTTCGACGGTGGCCTTGCGCTCCACCGGCTTCAGAGCGCACTTCAGATCCTCGATGGCCTTCTTGTCGACCTCTTTCAGGTCTTCGTCGGCTATACCGTACTCCAGTCCTCGTTCAGTACGCACGATGAGCGCATCGCCCGCGCGAAATTCGACCCCGTTGGGGTCGAACCACAAAACCTTGGGATTATAGGTAAGCCTGACCGCAGCAACGTTAGGCATACAGTTCCTCTCTTATCTCAAAAAGCATAGCTTCGATGCTCACTTGCGGGGAAACATTATACGAGATGGCCTCGTCGGCCGCTTGCACGCGCATCAAAGCACGGCAAACCCGCGCAAGATCGGTATGTGAGGCGCAATCGCGCAGCGCGTCAAGACAGTCCACGTTTATCGCAAGGCGCTCGACGCCCGAGCAGATCATTTCCACATCCCTCAGCCACGATTTCGCCACGCTCGTCATTTGACGCAGAAGCTCGAAACTCGCTTGCGAAAGCGCGCGTTTATGGCGCGTTTCGAGCGTTTTCAGGGCCGACTTCTGCAAGAACTCCGACCGTTCATCCAAGACGCGCTCTTGCTCCCGACGAACCTGGTCGAGCGGAGCTTTCGATGCGAGAACGATCTCTGCAGCGTAGCCGAGCACATCGAGGTCGTCGGCGCGGGCAAGCGATGCGAGCGCCTGCGTCATAGTCAGCCGCAGCCGAGCCCGCTCCTTGGAGCGCAGGAAATCCGCCGCCTTAGTGATGGACCCGCCGCACGCCTCTATGGCAATGGAGGCTTCTGGCAGCGTACATCCCGTGTTTTGAACGAGAATTCCCGCAGCCTCGCTTGCCGGTATATGGCGAAAAGGAACCACCTGGCAGCGCGATACGATGGTGGGAAGCACGCTCTCGCGCGTACGGCCGAGCAGGATAAGCACCACATCCGACGGAGGCTCCTCGAGCGTTTTGAGAAACGCGTTCGCAGCAGCGGTCCCCAAAAGATCGACGCGATCGATGATATACACCTTGCGCTTCGCCTGGATGGGGGCCAGCAGCGTATCGGCCATGACGTCGCGTATCTGATCGACCACGTAGCCCTGCGCGCCCTCCGGAGCGAGATAGTGCACGTCGGGATGGGCTTTGCGCACAATGTGACGACACATCTGGGACGTGCAGCCTTCGCAATCCGCACAGGGGTCTCCTTCGCAGAGGATAGCGCGCGCGAACGCATAGGCGGCCTGGGTCTTGTTCGACCCGGCGGGCCCGCAGAACAGATACGCATGGCTCACGCGGTCAGACGACACGCACGAACGAAGAAACTCGCGCACCTTCGGCTGACCGATGATACCGTCGAATACATCGGGCATCAGCGTACCTCCCTATCGGAAGAAGACGCGCGATCTTCGCCGAAGACGGCCTTTTCGCCGCGGCTTGCGTACGCGTCGAACCGTTCGAAGAACCTCTCGTCGCGAAGAAAATCGTCGAACGGGAAGAGGTCGCGCAATTCGCGAAAGACGGCTCGCGCCGTATCCGAGATCGCAGAAGCTGATTCGACCGTGCGGACACGCTGCGGGTCGTTGCGAGACAGCGTGGCAAACGCCGCGCGCACACGCTCGTGAAAACGCGCGCCCTCCGATTCGAGGCGGTCGGCCTGACCGAACTGGACGGCCCGATCGAGGCCGTCTTCAACGCTTGGCGGCACGAGCAGAATCGTGCGGTCGGGACGGATGCCCTGGCATGCGAAAGCATTCGCCCGATCGATGAAAAGCGCGTCCATGCCGCGCCCGCCGCCTTGGTAGGCCACCGTAGAATCGTAGAATCGGTCGCACAGCACGACGGCGCCTCGATCAAGCGACGGGGCGATCACCTCGTGGACGATCTGGGCGCGGGCCGCTTCATAAATGAGAAGCTCGCATTCATCGCACATCGCCTTGTTGGAAGGGTCGAGCACAATAGAGCGAAGACTCTCCCCGATAAAGGTGCCGCCCGGCTCGCGCAGCTTGACGACCTCTCGCCCCAAAGACTCGAGCACTTCGGCAAGAATCGATATATGCGTGGTCTTTCCCGCCCCTTCGCCTCCTTCGAAGGTGACGAACACGCCGCGATGCGCCAAAGCGGACGCGCCTTCGGCGTACGCCCCGTCTTGCCCCTGCTGCTTGGCTACGTTGCACGAAGCGTCCGCACAATGGGCGGAAATATCATTATATACAGCGTATAGTTCTTGAATGCCCGAGGCCGCCTCCGAAGACGAAACGGCCGCTTTCCGGAGGCCACCGATAGTCTCAGCGGTCATATATACAGTCTCCTTGAATATCGATTCCCACGAATACGGGCAGGTCACGAACCTCTATACGGCGTAAAGCTTCTGTACCGAGGTCTTCGTAGTCAACAACCTGCCCGGCAATGACGCATTGCGCCAGCAACGCCGCCGCACCACCTGTTGCCACGAAGTACACCGAGCCGGTCTCTTGGCAGGCCCGAATGACCTCGGCGCTTCTCGCGCCTTTTCCGATCGTCGCCACGACGCCGGCACGATGCAGGCGCGGCGCCGCGAAATCCATGCGAGAGGCCGTAGTGGGGCCAACCGCCCCGAATGGGCGTCCTGCCGCGGCGGGCGAAGGACCGGCGTAGAAAATCGTCGCGCCCTCGAGCCCGTAAGGAAGAGACCCCTGTTCTTCAAGTTCAGCGACCAGGCGAGTATGCCCCGCATCGCGCAGCATGAACATCTCGCCGGAAAGCAGGCACGCATCGCCTGCGCGCAGCGTCTTGAGCTCTTCTCTATCGAGCGGTAAAGACAGGTTCTTGGATGCCGTCATCTCACTTCCCTCCCCGCGCGCAGAACGCCAATGGTTCACACGCAAGCTCCACCGTCGCACGCCTCATGGCCGAGCAGCCCATGTTGACGGCAAGCGGCAATGCAGCAATATGGCAGGGAGCGGTTTCGACATGGACATCGAGGGCAAGCGTCTTGCCGCCGAGCGCCCCAGGGCCCATGCCCGTGGCATTCACCATATCGAGCAGCTCTTCTTCGAACGCCGCAGTACGCTCGTCGCTTGAACGCTCGCCCACAGGGCGCAGAAGGGCCGTCTTGGCCAAAGACGCCACCTTGTCGAACGTCGAGCCCACGCCAACGCCGATCACAAGCGGCGGACAGGCATTCGCCGCCTTCGCGCGCACGCATTCCATGATTTCGCGCACGACGCCCTCTCGCCCCGCACC
>USEQ01000151.1 GCA_900553655.1 uncultured Slackia sp.
GAAAGCCCGCTTCGGCGGGCTTTCTTTGCGCATGGGATATTTGTTGGCTTATAGGACAAAATTGTGCCCGATCCTACGCCGAGGCATCGGCTGGCCCTCTCGCGGTGTCGGGACGGTATCGACTTCGTTTGAGGCTGGTTCGTCGATGCTGCAACGAATAGGATCAAAAGAATATGCGCTGCTGCATCCATTGGTCTTTCGAACATGGATTGCATGTGGTGCGTGGTTTTGGAATACGAAAGGAGGCTGGTCGTGGCTGAGAAGACGAAGACGAAAAAAGAGGCGAAATTCCGTCATGGACTGCTCGCCTTCGGCCTGCTTGCGGCGGTCATGTTCGGGTGCGTTGTGGGCCTGGGATCGGAGCCTCAGATTCCCATGGTTGCGGGCTGCGCTATTGCAGGTGCTATTGCGATGTATTTGGGCAACAGCTGGGAGGAGGTGCTCGACGGTGCCATGAAGGGCATTCTCGATGCCATGGAGGCTGTGCTTATTCTGATGTGCATCGGCATGCTTGTGGGCACGTGGATTCTCTCTGGCACCGTGCCAACCCTTATTTACTACGGGCTTAGCGTAATCAGCCCCGAGCTGTTTTTGCCGGTGGCGTTTCTAGGAACGCTCCTGGTGGGCATTGTGCTGGGATCGTGGGGCGCTGCTGGCACGATTGGCATTGCGTTCATGGGCATCGCCGCCGCGCTCGATATTCCTCTTGGCATGGCGGCGGGTGCTGTCGTTGCCGCTGCTTATGTGAGCGAGATCGCCTCGCCTCTAACGGACGGCCCGGTGCTGTGTGCGGCCATCGCTGACGTAAGCGTGTTCTCGCTGTGCAAGAAGTTCCTTCCTATCGTTATTGCGGTGTGCCTTGTGAGCGTCGGGCTGTATTTCTTCATTGGCAATACGCTAGGAACGGGGATGACAGAGGCAGGGGCGAGCCAAGTCGATGAGCTGCTCTCCGCGCTCGACCAGTCTTATGCGATTGGGCCGATGACCTTGATTCCTCTCGTGGTCATGATCGCCTGTATCGTCATGCAGGTTCCTGCCATTCCTTCGTTTTTGCTCGGCGTGCTTCTGGCCATTGTCGAAGCGGTGTTTTTGCAGGGGGCCGACCTGGGCGTTGCCGTGGCCGCAGCGAACACCGGGGTGGTGAGCGAGACGGGCTTTGAGGTGCTCGACAGCCTGTTTTCAACAGGTGGCATCGAAGAGATGCTGCCGACCATTTCTATTGTGATTCTGGTCATGGCCTATGTGGGTATCCTTCAACACACAGGTCTCATGCAGTCGCTCATCGAACCCATCACTTCGAAGCTTAGGAGCTTTGGATCGCTTTCCGGAACGACCGTTGCGAGCGGTGCTGTGTTCAATGTGCTGCTTCCCGATCAATATCCGGCTATCGCGCTTTCGTGCAAGATGTACGGTGATACGTTCAAGAAGCACAGCGTGCCGGGTGAGGTATGGAGCAATATCGTGAATTCGAGCGCAGGAATTACCTCCGTTCTCGTTCCGTGGAACACGTGCTCCATCTACATGGTAACGATTCTTGGCGTGGCTTGCGTAGAGTACGTACCGTTCGCCTTCTTCTGCTATCTCTATCCGATTGCGGTTGCCATCGTGGCGGTTCTGTTCGAAAAGCGTCTCGGCTGGACGGCTCGCACCGAAAGACCTTCGGCTTAGCTTCGTTCGTCGGCTTCGGCGCGGGCTATCGTTCTGCTGAGGCTCTACTTCTCGTACGCCAAATCGGCAGGAGTCCAGTCGCGCAGAATGGGAATCATCTTGCGCGCGATATTCTTAGCGCCTTCGAGGTCCTGTTCGCGATAGTTGCCGCATTCGACTTCGGTTGCACCGGGAACGTTGTCCTCGAAATCGGCGATAAAGACAAGCATGTCGTTGATGAGCTTGATGGCGACGGCGGGTTCCATATTGCGCACGAGGAAGTAAAAACCCGTGCGGCAGCCCATGGGCCCGACGTAAATCACCTGGTCGGACAGTTCCGTGCTGCGTACGTAAGTGGCGAAGAGATGCTCGAAGCTATGAATGGCCGCATAGGGGAGATAGGTGCCGCGGTTCGGCTTCACCATACGGATATCATAGGTGGTGACGTCGCCGTCGACGCGAGAGGTGTACATGCCTTCGACGAGCTTGGTGTGGTCTACCTGAAAGCTGGCGATTTGCTTCAATTCCATAGGGTTCTCCGTTTCGTGTTAAAAGGTCCCTTTGCGGGGCGTCATGTATCTTCTGGCTGTCGTACAGAATAGCGCACTCAGAGGAAAAGCGCGCGTAGCGGGTCGTATTGCCTAACAACGGGGAGCCGCCCGCATGGTGCGGGGTGTACCGTCGGGCGACGAAGGGACGGGTGCGCTCTGCAGGGCAAATGGGAATAGAGACGCTCTGCCGAGCCGTTCGTTGGCGACGTCTTTGCATGCTATCCTGTTCTCCATGAAAACGAATCGAAATACACGGGGCGTTTTGCTGGCGCTCATCGGAGGCACGGGCTGGGGTTTTTCCGGCGCATGCTCTCAGTATCTTTTTGCTCAAAACGTCGATCCCCTATGGGCGTCGGCGGTAGCTATGACGGTTGCCGGAGCCGCTCTGATGCTCTACGTTGCCATGCGTAGAAGGAAATCGCTACGCGCATTGCTCTCGAACCGACGCTCCGTCGCTCGACTGATTCTGTTTTCCCTGGTGGGACTCATGCTTTGTAGGGTGACATATTTGCTGGCCATTCAATACTCGAACGCGGGCACGGCAACGGTACTGCAATACGTCGGTCCCGTTCTCATTGTTGTGGCATCGTGCTTTTCGAAACATCGCCCTCCAAGCGCGAAGGAAGCCGTTGCGGTTGCATGCGTGGCGCTGGGAACGTATTTGCTTGCCACGCATGGTAATCCCTCGACCATGGCTTTGTCCTTCGAGGGCGTGTTCTGGGGGCTGTCTGCCGCTGTTGCCGTGGCAATCTATTCCCTGCTTCCCGGGTCGCTCATGAAAGAATACGGGAGCGTGTCAGTTGTTGCATGCGGCCTGCTTTTGGGCGGAGTGGTGCTATACCTAGGTGCTGGCTGCTGGAACCGAGCTCCCGATCTTGACATTGCGGGGCTGCTCGCCATGTACGGCGGCCTGACGGGCGTCGGCACGCTTGTGGGCTTTGACGGCCATCAACGACATCGGCGCCCCTCGCGCAAGTCTTCTGGCAAGCGTCGAGACGGTTTCGGCGACGCTGTGTGCATTCTTCTGGTTGCATACCGAATTCGCCGTGATGGACGTGATCGGGTTCGTGCTTATCATGGCCACGGTCTTTCTTTTGGCGAAGAAAGACGATGCAAGCCAAGAGAAAAAAGCCATTCGAGAGGGCGAAGAGGGCTTGCTGGAAGGGAAAGGAAGTTTTTGATGATGCAGCCTCCCCGTATTGCGGGCGGTATTCTTGCGACGGTACTTGCCGCGGCGCTATTTTTCGTTGTGGTGGGTATTTGCGCGCTGTTCCAGGGCGGCGTCATGTCCTATCTAGGGTTCGAATACGAATCCGTCGGCGCGTTCTTCCTCTTTTTCTTTTTAGGGTATCTGATTTGCACCCCATTCGATTTCATCGTCGAGGCGATTCCTGTGGCGCTCTTTAAAATCGGCGTGTTGAAAAACGAAGGAGGCGTAGGTTTTTATGTGCTCCACACCGCCGCCGATGCGTTTTTCACGGCCGGCTGTCTTGCGGTGGTCGATGCCTTCATGGATTCCGTGTCGGCATCGTGGGCGGCGCTTGCCGCTTCTTCGCTGGCGCTTGCGGTTGTCGATTCGTGGATAGATTACCGTTTCATGAAGCGCATGGCAGGTCTTCGCGAGGAATGGTCTTGATTGGACGTTCCTAGAGAAACAAGCTTGCCATATGGGATGATGTCGGCAATGTGGTCGACGGTTTCGACGCAATGAAGCTCCGTTCGCCTTCGAACGTGCGGTTGGGCGTCGAAATGGGCCCAGGCGGCGGCCGTCGTCTCTGCGCCGCTTGCGCCAGCGCCTATGCTCGCCGGAGCGCGGGCGTTCTTTTACGCGCAGTGGTAGAATGCAGAGGTTCATTTATCTGAAAGGAGCACTTCATGGCTCGACTTTTCGGAACCGACGGTGTGC
>USEQ01000152.1 GCA_900553655.1 uncultured Slackia sp.
CGGCGGAAGGCGAGGCGGCGTTGACCGCGTCGTCGTCGGCCGTTACATGCACGGTTCCGCCGCGAAGGTAGACGCACTGGGCCTCGAGCCCTTCGTAGCACGAAGCGACACGCGCCGTGCCGTCGACGACCTCGAGCGTCGTCTCTGCATGGAAGGCATCGTCGACCGCCGAGATGTCGTACGTGCCGCCTTCGATGGATGCCGACCCGTCGCTGTGCACGGCGTCGTCTCCCGAATGGATCGAGAACTCGCCGCCCGCGAACCTTGCATGCGTGTACGCTTGGATGCCGTCGTCTTGCGCAGAGATTTCGAAAGTGCCGCCGTCTATGCTGACAAATCCGCGGGTTTCGTCTTCGTCGTTCGTCGAAACGAAGCCGTCTCCGCCCGCATCGACGGTAAACGACCCGTCGGCTATTTTCACGCAGTCCTTACCGCGGAACGCGTCTTCGACGGCGGAGACGTCATAGGTTCCGCCGGTGATAACAAGGTCGTCCTTCGAGCATACCGCATGCTGCCAATTGCCCTCGATGGAAAGCGACCCTGTCCCGTTCAGCGTCAGGTCGGCCTTGCTGTACAGCGCCGCATTCGGTTCGTCCGCCCCTTCCTCGAGCGTATAGGCAGACCCGTCTACAAGGGCATTCGTCGAGTCCTGCTCGAGCGTGACGAAGCACTTGTCCGCCGAAAGGATCGAAATCGCAGGTCCGTCCTGGGAACAGACGGAGGCGTTTGAGAGCACGATTTGCACCTTGTCCTCGTCTCCCGCCTCCACCACGATTCTCCCATCGGCGATGCTGCCGGATACGACATAGGTTCCTGCGGCACTCACGCTCACCGTACCGTCGGTTGCGGTAGCGCCCAAACCCTGCACTTCCGCAGAATCGTCAGACAGGCGAATGTATGTCGCACTTTGTGCATCATAGCTTGCATCCAGGTCGCGTGCGCTGTACGAGAAGTCCATGCTCGATTCGTCGGCCCCTGATTCAGACGACGTCGTCGCCTGCTCGGCTGTCGAGCCGCCGAAAGCGTCGACGCTTGAGGTCGAATCGACCCCAGAGGCACATCCTGCAAGCAAGGCAGCCGACAAAAGGAAAAACATCGCAAGGACGACCGAGCAGAAGATCCAGCAGGATGCGGCGCGTGCCGCCTTGCGGCGCAGCGCATCGTAATCGCCGCGACCGGCGGCGGAATGCATCGCCATCAGAGCACCTCCTTTTCGCTATAGAGGCCAAGCGAAGCTTTGAGGTTGCCGTTGTGGCAGCGGATTTCGTCAAGGAGCCTTTTCTGTCCCGCGCCCTCTTCGAGCTTCACCTTGTACTCGAGCTGGTACAAGCTACCCATGTTCGACGTCTCCACCGAAACGAGCTCGTGGTCTTTCGTGTAGCGCGCGAGCACGCCGTCGAAGGCGTTCTCGTATTCGAAATCCTCCGGAACGGTGATGCGCAGCCTCTTCTCCTCGGCGTTGGCCCGCCCGAACGGCGAGAGAACGTAGACAACGTTGGCTGCGGCCACAATCGCGACGAACAGAACAGCCAGAAGAACGAAGCCCATTCCCGTGGCCAGGCCGACGGCCATGGCGAGAAAGACGCTGCCGATATCCTTGGCGCTGCCGGGAATCGATCGAAACCTGACCAGATTGAACACGCCCATCACGGCGATTCCCGCGCCGATGTTCCCGTTCACCAGCATGATCACCATCTGGACGATGACAGGCAGCAACGCGAGCGTTACGACGAAGTTCTTAGAATACGTATGGCGGAACATGTAAATGATCGCAACGGCGGCGCCCAGCACAAGCGAGGCGCCGCAACAGGCAAGAAACCCTTCCGCCGAAACCCCCGCAACGCTCGATTCCGTCGCAGAGAGCACCGAAGAAAACAGAAAATCAAGCACAGGCGGCCACCGCCTTTCCCTTGTTGCCGGCATGCTCCGCGCCGCCTTGCATGCAGCGCTTGTACGCCTCGCCGTATTTCGAGAAAGAGCACGGGTACGCATGGCACTGCGCCAAAACGTCGGCAAGCCACTTCGGATAGGATCCGCGCACCTTGATTTCCATGATCACCTCTTCGGGCCCTATCAGGGGAAAAAACGAAGACGAGCGCCTTGACGCCCGCAGATCGCAATACGCAAGCGACGAGTCGAACGTGATGCGTAATCCGTCTTCGTCCGAGCACCCGAAGCCGTCCGGGCCGATGGGTCCATATGCCGTCCGCACGCACGAAGTGACGATTGACGCGCTCAACGTGCCCCATCGCAACGCCAAGGCATCCACCTCGCGCGCCACCTGAACCTCTTCCTCGCGCAGAACACAGGCGGCATGCAACTCCTCTTTTGCAGGGAATGTCCTACGGGCCTCCTCGTACGGCATGCCGTCAAGGTAGGCGCGCGCCGCAGCGTAAGACATGCCCATGCGGCGCTTATAGACCACCCCGTCGTATTTCTTCTTTATCTCGACGAATACCGTGTCGTCTTTAGCAACGCTTCCATAGCCGCGCACGCGGAGCTTTTCCTTGTAAAAGGGCTTTTCCAACGAACGGGCCACCATGTCGCGATCCTCCGTATCGAAATACGCGCTTTTAATCACGGTGCTGCCGTACGCGTCGGGAGCGAGTCTGCCCTCCAATGCGGCAAGAATCGCGCGGTACTGATCGGCATGAAGCCTGTACTTCGTTTCTTTGCGTTCGAAGACGCTCTGAACGTCGCATGCCATGAGAATCTCCTTTCCATCCTGCGGCAAGGCGGCCGCATACGCTTCGTCTGGCTCGCAAGATAGAAAGCCGACCTGAAAACAACCTGAAACGCAGCGTTCTTTTCAGGTTCATACGAGAAAAGCTTTCAGAAAGAAGGCCGGGGCTTCCCGCGAAAACGAACTTCGCACACAAGCAGAGCCGAAGACAGGCAGGAAACGAAAGGCAGGAAAATCTTATAGATAGGCGTGCAAGAGGGGCTTACTTCCTTTCAGGTTTATTTCAGGCGACGAATTACAATATCGAGAAAGACATCTACCCTATGGAGGCGTGCCATGAAGGTGCTCATTGTCGAAGACGACACAAAGCTCGCCCAGGCTCTTGGGCGAATCCTCGAAGAAAGCGACTACACGGTCGATATGGTGCACGACGGTACGACCGGACGAGACTGGGCCGTCGTCGGAGATTACGACGCCATCATCCTCGACGTTATGATGCCCGGCATGGACGGCTATGAAGTCGTTCGAGAGATTCGCTATGCGAACGTCGACACGCCCGTGCTCATGCTGACGGCGCGAGGCAGCGTGTCGGACAAAATCGCAGGGCTCGACCACGGCGCTGACGACTACATGACGAAGCCCTTCTCGCCCGCAGAGCTCATGGCGCATCTTCGCGCGCTCATGCGCAGGCAAGGGT
Organism: uncultured Slackia sp.; assembly: GCA_900553655.1. GTDB lineage: Bacteria > Actinomycetota > Coriobacteriia > Coriobacteriales > Eggerthellaceae > Slackia. The sequence goes on from USEQ01000152.1 coordinate 3,381, forward strand.
CGGTCATCTTCGAGAGCATCGATGCAGGAGACGTTTCGCTCAAGCTTGACAGCCACGAGCTCGCTCGCGACGAAAAAACCATCCATCTCAGCAAGACGGAATTCGCCCTGGCGAAGATGCTCATGTCCAACAAAGAACGCATCCTTCCCAAAGAAATGATCATCGAGAAGATCTGGGGCATCGAGTCTAGTGCCGCCGACAACAACGTGGAGGCCTACGTTTCGTTCCTGAGAAAGAAGCTTCGCTATCTGGAATCGGATGCGCGCATAGAAACGATCCGTAAGGTAGGCTACAAATTCACCGAATAGAACACGACGGCCGCGGCCGCGTAACGCTTCCTCGAGAAGGAACCCATGCTCAAACGACTCCGCATCAAATTCATCGCGCTCAACATGGCGACCATATTCCTCGTAATGGTCGTCGCGTTCGTTGGCATCTGCCTCAACGAGCGCCAACAAAACTTCCAAGAGGTGCAAACCTAGCTCGGAGGTGCCATTTACAAAGCCGCCGAAGCAGACCAGAAGGCAAAAGCCCAGACAGAATTGAATCCGCAAGGCGGCGCTGAGGAATCGCAGGCCGCCCAGCAAGGTCCGATCGACACATCGCCGTCCGATTCCCTTGACCGAGAAAGCACGCAGGCGCAGTCCGAAGAAACGGGCGGCATGGTCTTAGGCAGGGGCGAAGGGTCCCCCACCATTCCCGTAGCCGTATCCCGCCTTTCGC
>USEQ01000153.1 GCA_900553655.1 uncultured Slackia sp.
AGCTGCGCATGCCAGCGCGAACATGCCGTCCGAGGTCTTCGCGAATCCGAGCGCGCCTGCCACCTTGTCAGCAAGCTGGTCGAGCGGGTCGGCAGGCTTGCCGTCCTCGCCAGGACCGGGACCGGGAGTCAAAGGCTCATGCTCGAACTTGGGCGTAACCTCCACAGCATAGGTAAGCACGCCGTCTATCGTCGCAGGAACGCCTACCAGCGCAGGATCGCAGGAAAACTCGGCGTTAGCGGGAACAACCTCGAAGCGGCTGATAAGGTACAAGCCGGGCTCGAGCGAAGAAAACACTGCCTTGCCCGCCGCATCGGCATGCGCCGTCGCCTGCGGCTTGACTCCATGCTTTTCGGCATGGGCAAACACCTCATGCGCCGCCGCACGCAGACCCGCACCGTCAAGCGCCGCCCAATTGCGATCGACGCTCGAAAACGCCTCCTCGGTGGCATATGCAACCGAAGCAGACGCCCCGTCAACTTCGGCCGACGCGACCTTAGTCAGCGCATAGCCGTCGCCCGCCAAGGCAACATGCTCGCCCGCGCGCTCAATGCCGCACGAAAGCTCAATCGACCCCGAAACGGATGCGTAGGCGGGGCTGCGCCACGCAAAACACAGCAGCACGATCGCGCACGCAAGTAATACCGTCGCTGCATTTCTCATGCTAATGATTGCGTCTTTTCGCATGCGCCCCTCCTTTCCTTTCATGCGGGCTATTTACCTGCGTTGCTCTATATGGTGCATACGAATCCGGCGCCGCGTGGCGGCCGGGCGTGTTCGGCTCTCCGTACGGAACCCTGGCGTCCGAGCGTTCCGGAGCCTGGACGCCCGGATACACGGGCGGAGCCTGAGCCGCAGGGTGTCCGGGATAACCATGAGACCCCCGCCGTTCATACGCAGCGCGCGAAAGCTCTTCGTACGAACGAGAGACCGCAGCCCCCGAAACCGCCGCTGCCTGCATGGCGGCTCGCGCTTTGTTCGAGCGCACCTTCAAAACGATCAGCACCACCGCTATGATCGCAAGCGCCAGCATAAGCAGCGCATACGGCAGCGGAATGTTGATGAAGCTGCCCGTTTTGCCCACCGCCTCGTCCATGGATTCCTCGTAAGGAATGGCATGGCCGCGCACCAACAGCCTATGCGAGTTGATGGCATACGGCGTGCAGGTAACCAGCGTGCAAAAGTCTTCCCCTTCGGCGATTGCAAGGCTTTCGGTCTCATGCGGCAGCACCGTCAGAATGCTGTCCACTTCGTAGGCGAACGTCTCGTTCAGCACGCGAATGTAGAACTGATCGCCCGCAGCGAGCTGATCGAGCTCCGTGAACAGCTTCGCCGAAGGGAGGCCACGATGGCCCGAAAGCACCGAGTGGGTGGAAGGGCCGCCTACCGGCAACGAGCTTGTTTCCACATGGCCCGCACCTACCTGCAGCACGGGCTCTTCCACCGTGTGATAGATCGGCATGGTGACATCAAGACTTGGGATGGTGAGATACCCCATCATGCCATCGCCGTTGAGGTTCAGCAGGCCGTTGTAATCCTGCCGCAGCGTTTCGGCCGAAATGCCCGAGACATCAATGCTGCCGTCGGTCGGTTGCACTCCGGCCAACGCTGCGACCTTGCTGTTGTAAGCATGCGCATCGTCGAGCATCTGCGCGTATTCTTCCTCGGTGAGGTTGGCAACCGCCGCATCGTAGTTGGAAATGACGCGGCTGGCATTGCGCTCCACCAAGAAATTGCTCACCGTGGGATAGAGCAAGATGCCCAGCCCTACCACCACCAAGATCAACGGCAGAAAATCGCCGAGTCGTTTACGCATGCGCACGTGCTCCTTTAGCGGACGCTGTGCTTACGACGAACAGCCCAAGCAATGCCGCCGATGATGGCGAGAGCGCCAACAACGGTGAAGATGATGGTGCCCATGCCGCCGGTCTCAGGGAGCAGCGTGCCCTTGTTGTTCTGGATGTTAAGAGCAACGTCGTTACCGCCGCCGTTCACCGTCCAGTTATTGAGCGTGCCATCCTGATCGTAGTTTGCGACAATCGCCACATCGACAGGTTTTTGGAGCTTGTTGTATCCATCGGGAGCCTTAGTCTCGACGAGCTGGTACTCAGCAGCATCCAGACCCTTGAAGGTGATCTTACCGCTCTCGGGAGTGGTGATGGTGTCAACCGCATTGCCTTCGCCAGTCTTTGCGGAACGCACGACAGCGGGCTGGGTCTCGTCGCCAGCGTTTTCAACAATCAGCTTGATCGGGGTGCCTTCACCCTTCTTCTGCAGCTGGAAGACAGCGCCGGCAAGGGCGGAACCGTCCATGCCGTCGGTCTTGTTGATGTCGAAGTCGAAGGTGTAGCCGTGGGTCACGCTGGGAACAGAAGTACCCGTACCACCCTTGATGGGGTCGTTGCTGTACTCGAGCTTCGCGCTGTTGCCTGCGTCATCCTGGCCAGCAACGGCATGCTCATTGATGATTGCAGAGTAGGTCACCTTGATTTCCTGGCCAGCCTTGTCACCATGCTTCGTCTTGAAGTCGGTCATGATGATTTTCAGCTCGGTAGCAGCGCCATTGCCACCCGTGGCAGAGACGGTGTAATCGACGTCCTTCTGAAGCTCGGAAGCGCCAATGGTCACCTTGATGCTGTTCTGGTTAAGCGTCAGGCCCTTGGACAGGGTATCGACAAAGTTGAACACATAGGTGGTGTACTCGGTCATGTTGGGAACCTTGGACTTCAGCTCGAAGTTCAGCGTGTCGCCAACCTGAGCGTCTGCATGGTTGTTGTCATCAACGGTCTTGCTGATGGTGGGATACTCGCTCTTGAGGTTCACATTCTTGTCAGCCGCGACCACATTCGCCAGGATGGCGTCGGTTCCGCGATCGGCGGTGGAACCGCCCTGCGGGGAGACCACATAGTAGCCGAAGGCAAGGCCCGAGAACGTGGCGACATAGGGAGCACTGCCCCCAGACGCCGTCGCGCTGGATGTTGCTTCGATACCGTTCTTCTTCGCCCAGTCGGAAGCCTTCTTGGCGAAAGCAATCACGTTGGCTTCGTCGTCGCTACCGAGACCGGTCACGTACTCAATTGCCTTCTGAGAAAGCGCGTCGCCGTCCAACGTGGCCATATCGCCACCAATTACGGTCTTAAAGAACGGTGCCCACGCAGTATTGAGCGTGTAGCTTGCATTCTTGCCGTCAGCGGTGACCGTGGCGGAGAACATCTGCCACGCCTTGACCTCTTTGCCGTTAAACTCGGCGCTCTGATTCGTAATGGTCAGATTGCCCGTGGTGGCCGCGAAGGCCTTCGAAGGAGCAATGACAAACGCCATAGCGAGCGCCATCATTGCCGCGACGAAAAGCGCCACGGCTTTTCTTGCTGTTGCTTGCATGCTCATTTCCTTTCTCTTGTCATGCTTCTTTTTCTCTATGAAGAAACCGACCTACGTCGATGTCTCACCTTGTTCGTTGCGAGTGCAGCGCTTCGACACCGCACCCGCTTTACATCTTTACATGCGTGGCAGATTGAACAGCGAGGCCCGTTCTGGCTGCCTAGCATGCGCGCCTGCCGGCTTCACGGGCGATGCGGCAAACGACCCCACCGGCTGCATTCCAAGCGACTGCGCAAATGCAGCCTCTTGCGCGGCGATCATGCTGCGCCGTTTGCGCCACAGCGCGCCGCCGCCCAGCAGAGCCAGCGCCAGCAGGATTAGCATCCACAGTCCCGAACCGCCCGTCTCGGGCAGCATGGGCAGATGTGTGTTGGTGATTTCAATCACGCGGTCCGTGCCATCAACGCGGTAGGTGACGGTATAGCCCGCTTCCTCCAGGCTCTTCCATGCGCCGTCAACCAGCACCTGGACCTCGGTTGCCTCATAGGTGTAGTAGTGAATGGCGCCGTTCTCGTCCGCAAAGGCCACAGGCAGACCCGCCACCACACGGCGCCAGGTCTCCGTCCAGCCAGATGCGTTGTCTGCCTCCGTCAGGTCGACCTGCTGAGGATTGGCAATGGTCTCGGTCGTGGCGCCATTGCCGTCCTGCACGATGAGGCCGTTCGGCACGATCTTCTCGCCCGCATCGTTGGTATAGGAACCAACCAGCTGCACGCG
>USEQ01000154.1 GCA_900553655.1 uncultured Slackia sp.
CCTTCTCAACGCAAAAGACCCGCATCCGTCCAATGTGCCGCATGCGGGTCCGGGGTGTTTTCGACCACGCTATTCCCACTCGACGATACAGGAATTCAAGAACGGCTTCGGCGTGCGCTCGCCCGCAGCGACGGCGGCATCGAACGCTTCGACGTCAACCATGCGGAATCGTGCCTCGGTGTCGGAAACCTTCCACACCTGGGTGCGCAGCTTGGTTCCGGGAAGAACGGGGGACGTGAAGCGGCACTTGAAGCGCTTCATGCGCTCGGGCTCGCCGGGGAACAGAAGCTTGATGACGTGGCGCATCGCAATGCCCGCGCTGCACACACCGTGATTGATGGGGCGGGCAAGGCCGGTCTGCCCGGTGTAGGACCAGTCGATATGCTGCTGATGCCAATCGCCCATCATTCTATAGATGAGCGGCCACTGCAGCCCGCAGACCTCCTCGTACACCAGATCGGGCTCGCGGTCGGGATATTCCACGACATCTTTCGGAGGCTGTTCGCCCCCGAAGCCGCCGTCATAGATGCAACAGTCGTACGTCTCCACCGTGCATAGGTGCGTGCCGTCGGAGCTGTAGGATTTGCCCACCTGCTTGGAAAGAGACCCTCGGCCTTCGCCGCGGTCCCAGATGGCCTCCTGGGTAACGAAGGTCTCAATATGGTCGTTCATCTTGAACGGAGCATGGAAAAACACATCGATGCCGTAGTGCAAAGATCCGGAGTAATCAAAGCCGTAGTCGAGCGTGGTGGTCATTTCCTCATTAACCGTCAGCGGAACGCCGAAAATCGGCAGCACCTTCAAATCGGGGTTTTTCGCATCGTGCTCGTTGACGTATTCGAGATCGACCCTGCCATCCCATGCGCAACCGCAGCCGAGCGCGCAGATCTCGAGGTCTTTGAAGGTGTAGTCTCGCACGAACGGACCGAAGGTCTTTCCTACGATTTCGGTTGAAATTGCCATGATTTCCTCCTCCTTGCTGGAACAAGCATTCGTATCGGACGAGCGTCCGCTCGCCGACATTGCAATTTCGTTAGCTCAGTAGCTTTTTCGCGATCTTTCCCACACTCGTATGAGGAAGCTCCGCGGGAAACTCGAACAACGTCGGAACCTTGAAATCGGCTAGACGGGCGGCGCAGTACGAACGCAGGGTCTCTTCGTCTTTCCGTGCGCCTTCTTCAAGAACGACAAACGCCTTGACAGCCTGGTCGCGCACAGGGTCGTCCACCCCGATAACCGCCGCTTCGGCAACATCGGGATGATCGAGCAGCACATCTTCGACCTCGGAGGCCGAAATGTTCTCGCCTGCGCGCTTGATCATGTTGCTTTTACGGTCAACGAAATAGAACCATCCGCTCTCGTCGCGATAGCCCTTATCGCCCGTAAGAAACCTCCCCTGCGCGTCGAAGGTGCGCGCCGTCGCCTTGGGGTCGTTGTAGTAGCCCTTCATGAGGGTCTCCCCCATAATGCCGCTCACCACGATCTCGCCGATCTCGCCGGGAGCGCACGATGAGCCCTGCTCGTCCACGATATCGACGTCATAGCCCAGGCCCGCGCGTCCGACGGAGGGCCATTGGCGATCGCCGTAGGCAAGATCGGTCAGCACCCAACACACCGATTCGGTGGAGCCGTAGCAGTTCTGCAGACGAACGCCGAAGCGCTTTTCGAACGCGTCTTTCTCCTCGGTCGAGATGGAAAGGTAATACTGCACCGTGCGCACCTGATGCTCGCGCTCTTCGGAATCGACCGGCTGCATCATCATGGTGCGCGCCATCATGGCGACGGCCTGAACCGCCGTTGCACGATGGGCGCGAACCTGCTTCCAGAAGCGACGCGCGCTGTACTTCTTCAAGAAAACGAGAGTCGCTCCCACCGTAAGCACCGGCATCAAAGCAGAGAGCTGAAAGTTCGAATGAAAGGCCGGCATGGTGGTGAGAAAGCGGTCCTCGGGCGTCAGGCAAAACTCCCAATCGCCGTACAAGCCGCTATAAAGCAGGTTGTAGTGGGTCAGTTCGACGCCTTTCGGGCACGACGTCGTGCCCGATGTGAACATGATTTCCGCCACATCGTGGGAATCAAGCTTTCGGACCTCGGTCAGAACATGGGGCTGACGGGCGACCTCGGCGTCGAAATCGACGGCCCCCTGCTCGAGAAATTCGCCGGCTGCATGGCAAACGAGCACGGTTTCCATGGAGCACCCGGCCTTTTCGCCGTAGTAGAACTCCTGAAAATCGGGCTCGGTCACCAGCACGCGAACGGCACAACGCTCGAAGACGAACGCGCACTCTTCGACCTTATGCTGCATATTGATAGGAACCGACACGGCGCCGATCTTCGCGAGGGCGAACGTGACGGAAAGGTACTCGGGCGAGTTGTAGAGCTGCACGGCGACGTTTTCGCCCTTTTCGACGCCGAGCTCGAGGAAATAGTTCGCCGTGCGGTTAATCAGCGCATCGAACTGCGCGTAGGTGAAGCGCGTGACGGCGCCATCGCAATCCTCGAACACCAGGAACTCCCGATCGCCCTTGCAGCGGGCAAGTCCGTCCCAGAGGCTGCGAATATTCTCATTTCCCACGATGCCGCACATGCTTCGGCCCGTTCCTTTCCCCTCTTGTATACGCGGAGCCCGATTGCTCGGGCTCCGCGCTGCGTTAGCCGCTTGAGACGGCTTTAGAAAATCGCGTTATTCACTGATCTTGACAACGCCCTGCTCGGCGAGCTCGCGCACCTGCTCCTCGGTGTAGCCGGCCTTGACCAGAACGTCGATGGTGTCGCCGCCCTGCTTGGGCATCGGACGCCAGACCTGACCCGGGTTGTTCTTGAACTTCGGGAAGATGCCGAGGCCGTGGAAGGTCTCGCCGTCAACGGTCTCCCAATCAAGCCAGTTGTTGCGAAGCTTCATGTGCTCCTGGTTCGGCAGGTCGTCGAGGTCGTTGATCACCTGGGCAGCGATGCGGTGAGCAGCGAAGTCCTCTTCGATCTCGAACTTGGAATGCTCGAGGCAGTACTTCTCGAACGCAGCCTGGATCTCGTCGGCATGCGGGTTGGAAAGCCACAGGCCCGAAGTGTCCTCGGGGATGTCCTCGGTGCCCCAGAGGTGGCCGAGGCCGATGGTCTCCAGGAAGTGCTTGTTCTGGTCTACGCCGTAGAGGCATACGCCCAGGAAGCCGTCCTTGCACTCGAATTCGCCGATGCCGCAAAGGTTCTGGTTGCGAGCGCCGGGACGAGGCCACTTCACGCCGTCGTTGAGGTAGTCGACCAGGTAATACTGGCCGATGGACAGCAGGGTCTCATACATTGCGAGGTCGATGGACTCGCCCTTGCCGGACTTCTCGGCCTTGTAGAGAGCAGCCATCGTGGAGAAGCCGATCATCAAGGTGTTGAAGTAGTCGCCGGCGTAAGGTCCGGGGAGCATGGGCTGCTCGGGGGTGCCGTTCTGCATGATGATGCCGGAGTAGGCCATGACGGTCAGGTCGTAAGCGGCACGCTTGACCATCTTGGGATCGCCCTCCTGGCCGAAGCCGGAAACATGGACGATGACCATCTTGGGGTTGAGCTCCCACAGAACGTCGTCCGTGATGCCCTTGCGAGCCCAGGTGCCGCCCTTGGATGCCTCCATGAAGATGTCGGCGTCTTTGACGATCTCGAAAAACGCCTTCTTGCCCTCTTCGGAGAAGTAGTTGATGGAGACGGAGCGCTGGTTGCGGCGCTCGGCCTGCTTGACGTTCGCGGTGTCGCGGATGGTGTCGCCTGCACCCGTGTTCTCGAGCCAGATGACGTCAGCACCCCAGTCGGCCATCAGGTCTGCGGCCTTCGGGCAAGCGAGCTCGACTGCTGCGTAGACGACCTTGACGCCATCGAGAGGGCCGAAGGACGGTTTTTCAGTAGGAATTGCCATGATATACACGACCTTTCTTATATCCTGGCGGGTCGCAGGGGCGGACGGTTTCCGCCCCTTGCCCGTCAATCCCTAAGGGTTAAGAACGATGAAGCGCTATTACTGACGGTAGGGCTTGATAGCGTTCTTGGAAGCGGTGAGAATCATCATCTCGTCGGTGCCGCCGGAGACGCGGT
>USEQ01000155.1 GCA_900553655.1 uncultured Slackia sp.
TTCAGAATCTTCGGCAGCGCCTTGTAGTTGATGCCCGCCCGCGGCGGATCCACCACGATGACGTCCGGCTTATCGGCGAAAGTATCCAGCACCTGCAGCACATCGCCGGCGATAAACTCGCAGTTGTCCAGTTCGTTCAGCTTCGCATTCTCCCGAGCCGCTTCCACCGCGTCTTCAACGATTTCCACACCCACCGCCTTCTTCGCCTTCAGCGCCAGCGCCTGAGTGATCGTCCCCGTACCGCAGTACGCATCCATCACCGTCTCGGTACCCGTCAGCCGGGCCATTTCAACGGCACGCGTATACAACGCCTCCGTCTGCTCTACGTTGACCTGGTAAAACGATTTCGACGAAATGCGGAAGGAGAGCCCGCACAAAGAATCGAGAATGAACCCGGGGCCGTACAGCGTACGCTCCTTATCGCCCATAATCACATTGGTCTGGCGCGTGTTGACGTTCTGCACCACCGTGGTGATGGAGGGGTGTTTTTTTATCAGGGTACGCACAAACGCCTTCGACGCCGGAAACGTATCCTCGCGCGTGACAAGCGTCGCCATGACCTCGCCGGACGCATGGCCCACGCGCACTTGCACATGGCGAAGAAAGCCCGTATCGGCGTCTTCGTCATAGGGCGCTATGCCAAACTTCGGCATGAGGTCGCGAATGGCGAGGATAATGCGCTTCGCCTCCTGATTCTCGATCAGGCATTCGCGCGAATCTATGACGCGGTGCGTCCCTCGTTCATACATGCCGCACAGCACGCGGCGTCGGCGCGCCTTCTTGTCGTACACGCCCACGTAAGGAGAGACGACCTTGTTGCGGTAGTGACGCGGGTCTTTCATACCGACGATAGAGCGGATGCGGGCATCGTCATCAAGCAGGTCGGCGAAGAGAGCCTCCATTTCGGCCTGCTTGGAACGAAGCTGCCGGTCGTAAGAAACGCTGAGCAGGGTGCAGCCGCCGCATCTCCCATCAATCGGGCAGTATAGGCCGCCCTTGGCAAGAACGGCCTCGCGCGAAGGAGCCTGTGAACGACGGACGTGCTGAGCCGATCGGCCGGACGAATCTTTGCGGTTTTTCTGACTGTGTTTTTTCATACGAGTATCCATTGCTCCATTGTAACGAAACGAAACCAGATTGAGCAGAAACAGAAAGCATGCCCTAGGCTATACATAAGCTTACGGCACCGCGTGCGCAGGAATGCGCGCATTCTCGCCTTCTTTTCAGACCAGGAGGTCGCCATGAAATTCATTCTTCGTTGGATCGTCACCGCCATTGCCGTCGCCGCCGCCGTTTGGCTCGTCCCCGGTATCGAGATAGCCTCCACCATGGAAACCTGGGCGGGCGTGATGATTCTGTCGCTGCTCCTTTCGCTGCTCAACATGTCCATCAAGCCGCTTTTGCAGGTGCTTAGCCTTCCTATTTCGTTTTTGACCCTAGGAATCTTCTACATCGTGGTCAACACCTTCGTCCTTTACCTTGCGTCCTGGCTTGCGAACGGGCTCTTTGACGTCGGCTTTGAAATCGCAACCTTCGGAAGCGCCTTCGTGGCAAGTATCGTCATCAGCATCGTAAGCGCCATCATGAACGCCATCACGGGGGCGAACGACTAACCTCGCCCCTCATGTGCCTTCGGCTCTTTCCCCATCGTGCGCTTTCGACCCTCCCATCAGCTAACCGAAGGCGCAGGAATGCACTCCTCCATCTCAACCGCCATGGCCATGATGGCGTTCGCAGGATTCGCGTACTTCCTCTCAGACCGCATCAGCCTTAATGCGCTTGTGAAATCGGCCCTGCCGCTCACTCTCTGCGGATTCCTGCTTATCCCCAGCGAAGGATTCCTCGGAACGGTTGTGTCAAGCTACATGATTTCCGCGGGATATTCGTTCATGACGCTGCTCATCGCGCTTATGCTCTACGATATTTCGAAGCGGTTCGGCATCATGGTGCTCCTGCTGTTCTGCCTGAAAAACGCCATGCAGATTTTCGTTGTCTGGGGCAGGGAGGAAGCCCGCACGACGCTGTGCGACCACCTTTCCTCGAAACATAAGCTCAGCCCTCGGGAGGACGAAATCCTTCGCCTCTATGCACAGGGAATGAACGGCCCGCAAATCGAACGCGAGCTGTTCATAGCCGAAGGAACCCTCAAGACGCATACGCGCCATATCTACGAAAAGCTCGGCATCTCAAATCGTAAAGAGCTCCGTGCGCTTCTTGGCGTGAAATAGATTCTGAGCATCTGGCATTCTCGCACCCGCCTGCTTGCCGTCGTGCACGCTTCCCCATTGCGCATTGATCGAGAAGACGGCTGAGCCTAGAACTTGCCGGTTTGATTCGTCAGGAACGGCGCGATTCGCTCTCGCGCCTCATGCAATCAACGGCCTCGATAAGCTCCTGGCGAGAATGGACTCCCATTTTTGTATAGATATTACGCGAATGCGTACGCACCGTGTTCCATGAAATGCCAAGCTTTTCCGACACGGCATCAGCAGAATAGCCCATAGCAAGATAGCGCAGCACATCACTTTCCCGAGAAGTAAGCTCGTATTTCTCGCACGCACGCTCAATGATTGCGCAGAAGGGGCCTTTTTTCGCATCAACACCATGAAAAGGCTCGATGTCGAAAAGGCGCTCGAGGCTTTCCTGGTCGCCTTCGGGCGAGAAAAGCCTATCGAAATCGCGCTCCGAAAACAGGACGAACACGCACCCGAGCACCGTCAGAGCCAACACGAGATAGACCGCGAACTGAGAAGACGGCCCCGCAATCAAGGGGATGACATAGATGCTTCCCATCCACCCCAAGGCGCTGCCGAGCATGAAGCTTCCGTATCCGAAGCCGAACACCACGATGGACGAAATCCGCTTCTGAAATGCCACGAAAGCCAGAATGCACCAGATGACGAACTCGAAAACCACCGATACCGCCGAAACCGACATGCCCCATCCCACGTTCAAAGGCCCGAAGACTGGAACGAACGCAACGAAGACGACGGCTGCGACCATGACGAACGAATAGATGCGGCCGAAGTCGATCTTGCGCTCGAGCATCGCCATGAACGCCAAGACGGCGGCCATCGCGATGCGCACGATCATGAGAACCGCATTGGTGTCCTGGGTGACCTCGGGCGGCATCACGTAGACGATATTCGCCCTCACGGAATTTTCAACCAATGCGAACACGAAGATGGCAACGACCATCTTCCAAAATACCGGCGGCACGTCTTTTCTATCCGTCGTTACCGCATGGTCTTTGCCTGGCACCATGGCGGGAAGACAGGCAAGCAGCGCCGTCACGACGGGCAGGCCAACAAGCGCGATGATTCCCATCAAAGACGGACCACCCGCAGCAGGCTGCCACTGGGGCGCTCCCATGGCGACGAAATACACGCATGCGATCACGACGTGCGAAAGAGCCGTGTAAAGAATGGCCTTCCTCGGTACGAGCCCCGCATACAGCCTGGCACAGCGCAAGCCCAGAAACGACGTCGCAACGCCGGTCAAACAAGCGCCCGGATAGAAAAGATCCGAAACCGCAAGATAATACGGACCCGCAAGGATAACCATGACACATCCCAGCGAGGCGGACAACCCCGCCCCGAGCGCGCAGGCATCACTTTGCAGCAAGCGCTCGATGAAAGGCGTCTTCAGCGGAGCAGCAAGCATAACGATTGCGAACGAGACCGTCGAGGCGATGTAGAACCCCGCGATGTTCGCACCATTCGTTTCCACGTCGGAAAGCCACATCGACCCGCTATACGCAAGATAGGCCCAGGCAAGCCAAACACCAAAAGCGATATAGGGCAGCGAGGGCCAGGCGGCCGTCAGATCATTCGCAATGCGGGAATCTCGAATCATATATCCCCCCTTCGAGACGCAAGCGCTCTTCCAAAATATCGCGCGCAACAAACGACCGTCAAGGCCGTAATCCGCCGCCAAGCAGGGTCGAACACACGCAAAAAAAGAAAGCGCCCCCACGACAACATGCCGCGAAAGGGCGCAGAGGGGGTCGACCGAGGCGTGCTAATAAGGCCTCGATACGTTTTCGGACGATGCCGCGTCGCTCTT
>USEQ01000156.1 GCA_900553655.1 uncultured Slackia sp.
CGGCGCCGCAACGCTGCATGCGGACGGCCATAGCGCTCGATGCCACCACGGGAACTACTTTCGCCCCCGCCTCTTTCCACTGCTCTATATACTTGCCGGGACTTCCCGCGCCGGTCGTCACGACATCGACGCGAAGCTTCGCGAGCATGTCGGCCACTTCGTGCGCCTGAGGATCCATGAGCATGACATTCGCTCCGATAGGATTGTCCGTCATGGAGCGAGCAACGCGCACCTGCTCTTCGATCCAGGCAAGACTCGCCCCGCCGCACGCGATGATGCCCAGCCCGCCGGCCGCCGAAACGGCTCCGGCAAGCCTGCCGTCAGCAATGCGAGCCATGGCTCCTTGGATAACGGGATGCTTGATGCCGAGCAGTTTGGTAACACGCGTATCCATACGGCAGCGCCTACTTAAGGGAGTCGATGTAGGACACGAGCTGACCGACCGTGGAAAGTCCTTCGGGCTCGCCGAATTCGATATCGCACCTTTCTTCAAGGTCGCAGATCAGTTCGACCATATCCAAGGAATCCACGCCGAGCGATTCGAACGTTGCGTCCTCGGTCACGGAATCGGCGTCGATATCGAGATTGTCGGTGAGGACGGATGCGACGGTTTCAAGAGTGGTCATGATTGTTTACCTTTCTAATAGTTTGATTAACTTAGCTTTTTCAGACAAAAAAAGAGAGGCTGCTGCGCGACGACGGAAGCGTCGCGCAGGCCGGCTCGAACGCGTCTACGCAGGGTCGTGAGCATCGAAGAAGGCCTTGATTTTCAGCAAGGCGACGGAAAACACCTCCTCTTCCTCTTCGCTCAATTCCCCTAAGGCAGATTCCACCATGTCTCGGTGAAAAAGCTCGTGCACGCGGTACGCCTGCCTTCCTTCTTTCGTCAAAGAAACGAGCACCTGGCGACGATCGGCCTCGCTTCGGGTCCGTTTGACGAACCCTTTGTCGACAAGCTTTCCAACCGCCGTCGTACACGTGGCAAGCGTCACGTTCAAGCGCGACGCCACCACGTTCATAGGGCTTGCGCCCTGCAGTCCTATAGCATGGATGGTGTGGATTTCGGCGATGGTGAGGCCCTCCGTGAGGCGGTTGCGTAAGACGCCCTCCTCCACGCGAAGAATGCTGTTGAAAGTTCCTACGAGCAGTTCGTTGATTTCCCTGCGCCGCGCTTCCTTCCCTATGACGTTTTCCACCGTGTTTGCCATGTATCCTTCCCCTGACGACATGAGACGCCGTGCGACGAACGCCCTACCTGCGGGCGCGATCCAAGCCTTTTTTTGCAATACCGTTATGCTTGCGCGGGCGCAACGGCAACACACGCCGCCCCCATGCCAAGATGCGTCGCGATGGTGGCGCCGCATGCGTGCACGTGGCTTTTGACAACCGTCACGCCAGCGTCCCGAAGCGCATCGGCGAGTTTTTCAACCGCTGCCTCGTTGCGCGTATGGACGTAGCGCAACGAAACGGCGCCGTGTTCTTTTTCGTATGCGGCTATTGCGTCGACGCAGCGCGCAACGGCTCCTTTGAGTCCTTTTGCCTTATCGAAGGGTACCACGCTGCCGTCTTGCGCAAGCGTGAGAATGAGACGAATGTTAAGCAGCCCCATCTGCTCGGCCGCCTCGGCGGGAAGGCGTCCTCCGCGCACGAGGTTCTCGAGGGTTTCCGGCAGAAGGAAGATACGCGTTTTCCTGCCGAATGCCTCGACGCGCTCGGCAAGCTCTTCGAGGTCGTCCACGCCTCCATCGCGCAAATCGCACGCCGCGTCAACCATAAGGCCGAGCGCCGCCGTGGTCACGCACGAATCAACCACCTTCACAGGAATGGACGCGTTCTGCGCCGCAATTTCAACGGACTGCTGCGTCCCAGAAAGCGGACGAGCGATATGCATGCATAAAGCCCCTTCGTATCCTTCGGCGGCAAGGCGCTCGAACTCCCGCGCGAAATCACCCGGAGAAGGCTGGGATGTGCTCGGCAGGTCGGAAGCCTCAATCATGCGATCGTAGAATTCTTCAGAACCGATTTCTCTTTGATCGAGAAAACTCTGATCTCCGAAGCAAATGCGCAGCGGAACCATGGTCACGTCTCGCGCCGCGTAATCTTCGACAGGCCAATCGCACGTAGAGTCTGTGATGATGGCTATTTTCACCTGGTCTCCTTCTGTTTCGTTTCCAACGCTCGACCAACGCAATCATGCGAGCGCGGGACGCGTCTTCGGCGACTTCGGTAGTATAGCCGTATTTAGTTAGACTTTCTAATTATTTTATTATCTAACAATATTTTCGACACAATTGCGCAGAGCGATGCGCCGTTTCGCCTATCCGCCTTTATACCAACGCTTCCATGATTTCCTGAACGGAATACAGGCTTCCGAAGCAGCACACCACGCCGTCGGGGCCTGCGGCCTCGCGGGCGCGCAGCACCGCAAGATGCACGCTCGGGCACGATTCGACGAACGCCCCCGCAACGCAGGAGCTATAGGCAGATTCCTTTTCCTCCTGCATCTCTCGAATGGCATTGGCAAGCTCGTCGGCGGAGAGAGCACGGTCGTTGTCGGGCGGAGCGGCCACGAAGATACGCCGCGCGAAAGGCAGAATATACTCGATCATGGCACGGTAGTCCTTATCGCGCAGCACGCTCATGACGAACGTCACCCCTCCTTCAGGAAAGTACTCCTCCAGCGACTTGGCAAGAACCCGGGCTCCCTGTTCGTTATGGCCGCCGTCGACAATCGTTGTGGGACGATGCGCAACCACCTCGAACCGAGCCGGCCACGTCGTGGATTCAAGTCCGCCTTTGATGGCTGAGTCGGAGATGTCGAATCCTTTTCTGCGCAGGATACGCGCGGCTTCAATGGCCATGGTGGCATTGCACGGCTGATACACGCCAGCAAGACGCAGACGCACACCCTCGATGCCGTCGTAGGAAAAAACCTGCGTCAACCCTTCGGCATGAGCATCGACCAAAGAAAAGCACGGGGTGCGCACTGTACATCCAAGCTCCGTCGCCCGCTCTTCGATCACCGCCGCCGCATCGGAATGCTGAGGGTAGCTCAGAACATCGACGCCAGGCTTGATGATGCCGGCCTTCTCCGCAGCAATTTCCGCGATGGTATCGCCGAGCACCGCCACATGATCGAGTGCTATGGGGGTTATCACGCTCAGAAGCGGCGTGACGACGTTCGTGGAATCGAGCCTTCCCCCAAGCCCCACTTCGAGCACCACGACGTCGCAGCGTTTCTGGGAGAAATAATGCAGGGCAGCCGCCGTAAGCAGTTCGAACGCCGTCGGCGCCTCGTCCATAAGCAACGCTTGATCGCGCACGTCGGCGGCGACCTCGAAAAGGTCTTCGTCCGATATATCAACCCGATCGATTTGGATACGTTCGTTGAAGCGAAGAATATACGGTGACGTGAACAGGCCGGTCGTGTAGCCCGCTGCCTGAAAAATGCCCGCAATGAAAGCGCTTGTAGAGCCCTTGCCGTTCGTTCCTGCCACGTGCACGATTTTCAACGAATCCTGCGGATTTCCCAATCGTTCGAGCAATTCTTCCGTACGATGCAGACCAAGCTTCACATCAGCCCAAGCACCCTGCTGAAGATAGATTTTCGGATCGAAATCGTAGCGATTGGCCATACATCGCTCCTTTCAAAGCAGAAAGGCCCCGCACGGGGCCTTCGTTGTTACAAGAAAAATACCGCCGCCATGCGATATCGCACGCATGAAAAAAAATGCGTCCCGTGGGAAGAACGGGCATCCTATGCGCGCGGCTGCTTCAGGCGTTCGCCGAGCGCCGCGAAGTCCGCTTCGAGCGCATCACGCTTCGTGCGGTCGTATATCGCCGCAGCGGGGTGGAAGACCGGATAGACGATGAAGCGCCCTGCCATATGGGGCCTGCCGTGAAGCCCCGTGATTCCCTGTTCCGTCTTCAAGATGAACTTCGTGGCGAAATTACCCATGGTCACCAGGTATTCGGGGCCGATGGCGCGAACCTGGTCTCGCAGAAACGGCGTGCAGATATCGATTTCGGACG
>USEQ01000157.1 GCA_900553655.1 uncultured Slackia sp.
GCGACGATTCGAGAAGCGATTCGGAAGCATCTTTGTAGTCGATGCCGACGAGAACGGCCCGTTCGGCGTCGCCCGTAAAACTTTCTTGAGACATATCAGCAAACGACACAGGTCCTCCTCCGGTCATCGATGAAATATCGCCTTCGCCGTGATGGAGCGCAGTCGCTCCGAAATCTTGAAGCGGCGCAAGAGCCCCTCGTCAGCCCTCGTACGAGTCCAGGAGCACCATGGCGTCGTCGACGATTCGGGGCACATCGGCATCGTCGGCATCGATCCACGCAATGCGGTCGTCCTTGCGCCACCAAGTTCGCTGGCGCTTCGCATAGCGACGCGTAGCGAGCTTTATCTCGTCGATCGCCGCGTCGAGCGTGCATTCTTCTCTCAATGCGGCGACGATTTCTTTATACCCTATGGCCTCGCGCGCGGTGAGCGCGGATTCGAAACCCTGCGACAGCAAGAATTCGACTTCTTCGACAAGTCCGCGTTCAACCATCGCATCGACGCGTTCGTCGATGCGGCGCTTCAAAAGCTCGGGATCAACCGCCAATCCGACGAAAACCGCGGGCACGAATTGAGCCATATGGGAGAATCCCTCATGCTGGCGGGCATATGTCGTGCCTTCAAGCTCAATCATCTCGAAGGCGCGTATGACGCGACGCGTGTTGTTAGGATGGATAAGATCGGCACTCTCGGCATCGACCCTGGCAAGCTCTTCCCAGAGAGCTTGCGCTCCGTGCTCTTCGAGAAAACGCTGATACGCCATTCGAACCGGGTTCTCGACCTGCTCGCCATGGGGGAAGTTGTAATCGTCAATCGCGGCTCGGACATACAGCCCCGTACCACCCGCAAGAACGCTCGTCTCCCCTGCACGATCAGCCCTCTCGAACAGATTGCGCGCATACCGTTGAAACAAGGCGGCGGAATACGCCTCGCCCGGATCGCAGATATCAATGCCGTGATGCACGACCTTGCGATCGGCGGGAAGAATCTTTCCCGTTCCTATGTCCATACCGCGATAGATTTGCATGGAGTCGGCCGAGATGACCGAGGCGCCGAGGCGTAGGGCCATCTCCTGCGCAACGTCCGTTTTCCCCGAAGCCGTCGGACCGACGACGCAGACGACGGGCCGCTCGAGCGGAAGGGCGTATTCGGAATTAGTCACGCAGCATCGCCCCGGAAAGATACCATGCCTTTGCCGCATCGATGCGAACGGGGACGACAGTTCCTACGATGTCATCGATGCGCACCCCTTCGGGAAGCGGCGCGTGCACGGTGATATTATGCGGGCTATGGCCAGCCAAAACACGTTCGTCGCGCTTCGATGCGCCCTCCACGAGCACGTCGACGGTTCTCCCCACAAACCTCTGGTTCTGGACGAAGGCGTTCTCCTGGACAAGGTCGACCAGAGAGTCGAACCTGCGCTGTATAACCTCATGCGGCGTATCGTCTTGCATGGAAGCGGCAGGCGTGCCCTCTCGTCGCGAGTAGATGAAGGTGAAGACCTGCGAATACCCTACACGTTCGACCAAGTCATAGGTTGCCTGAAAATCCTCTTCGGTCTCTCCAGGAAAGCCCACGATGATGTCGGTCGAAAGCGAGATATCGGGATTGACCTTGCGAACCTCCTCTATAAGCCCGAGATAGTGCTCGGCGGTGTAGCGACGGTTCATGGCCTTGAGTATCGCGTCGCTTCCCGACTGGACCGGCAGATGGAGGGACGGCATGAGGTTGCCAAGAGAGCCGTAGAGCTCTATGACCTCGCGCGTCAAATCCTTCGGGTGCGACGTTGCGAACCGAAGACGCTCCACACTCGTTTCCGACACGCCGCGCAAAACGTCCGCAAAACGAGGCTCGCCGTACAGGTCGCGACCGTACGAATTGACGTTCTGGCCGAGAAGGGTGATTTCTTTCACGCCGTCCGCGACAAGGCCGCGCGCCTCTTCGACCACGTCTTCGAGCGCACGAGAGCGCTCGCGCCCGCGCACATATGGCACGATGCAATATGTGCAGAAATTATTGCAGCCCACCGTGATCGGCAGCCAGGCCGACCAAGGATGCACACGCTTCGACGGAAGCTCAGTGGAAAACGATGTGGAGGAATCCAGCACCTCGACCTGATGGCCTCCCTGGGCGATGGCCGCTTCGATCAAAGATACGAGATGCTCGATATTCTGAGTTCCGAACACGACATCGACATGAGGAAGCGCCTCGGGGAGCTTTTCGGCGTCGCGCTGTCCAATGCACCCACCGATGCATACGATGCGCTTCGAGAGCTCGCTGTCTTGCGGAAGGGGGATGTTTTTGATGGATGCGACCTGGCCCATGAGACGGACATCCGCCGCCTCGCGGATGCAGCAGGTCACGAAGATGGCGATTTCGGCCTGCTCCACCGAGGAGACCTGCACTGCCCCGTGCGATTCAAGCATGCCGGCGATGCGCTCGGAGTCATGCTCGTTCATCTGGCAGCCGTACGTATACAGGCAGAATGTCTTTTGGGAAAGCATGGGCATAAGAACTCCTTTTCAAGAGGCGCGCAGCCTCTCTGTAAACGAGCATCGCCGGCGCAGAGACGAAAACGCGTCAAGAACGAGGCTCGACGCTGAAGCGAATGGCCGTGCGATACTCTCCGTCAATGACAATGTTGGCAAAAGAAGGCACGCAGACGATTTCGATGCCGACGGGAGAAAGAAAACCGCGGGAGATGGCTATGGCCTTCACCGCCTGATTGACCGCGCCCGCGCCGACCGACTGGATTTCGACGCACGAGCCGTCTTTTATCATTCCCGCGATAGCCCCGGCGACCGAAGCGGCGGATGATTTCGATGAAACTTTCAAACAGCCTATCTGAGGCTTCTCGTTTTCCAGAGGCATGTTAGTCCTTTGATACGATGTTTAAGGTGTGTTTGATGAGCCTATTGGCATGCCTTGCGACCTTGTAGTCACGAAAAGTCATTGTACTACAGCTGCTTGCGTACGGGAAATGTCACATACAATCTATCGCGTGAAATCCGCACGGAAGGCTCTGTATCCGATTCAAGGAAATAGGCTTCGGCCAGCGTCTTCCAGGCCTGGCGAAGGGAGCATTTGAACTCCGCCATGTCCTCTTCAGCGATTCTCAACCCGCGAAAGTCTTGCGAAAGATCCACGGTGGAACCCTTCTTTTCAAGAGAGCGACCGTCTTGCTCCTTCGAAAGTGTTGCAAGATAGGGATCGAGCGGAAAGACCTCACCCTGCAATATCCGATAGGCGCTTCGCAAAGAAATATCCAGACCGATCGACCGAGCGCTTTCCGCAAGGGATTCCGCATCAAGGCACAGCGAAAGTCTCTTCGAAACGGGAGCATCCTGGGGCGCAAGCCCATCGGCAACGGGAGAACGGGCGAATCGCTAGCCGTAGGCATACATGGTCGCGGCGATCTCAACCGCGCTTCCACAGAAGACCGTGCACGCCCCCTGCGTCGAGAGCGCGAACTCGGCAACGCATCGCACGATATTGTGGGGCCCCGAAGCAAGCGCCCAAAGACCGTCTTCGCCCCGAGCGAGAAGAGGGGGCGTGCTCTGGTCCTTTCGCTCGCGCACCGAAGCAGTATCGAACACGACGGAAAAAGCCGCTCCCCCTTGCTCCGTCGATGCTGCGACGCGCGCTTCTTCGGCGTTCTCTTTGATTGAATACAACGCCATGCCACGGCCATGCACGCCCCAGTTGTCCGAACTGAAAGAATTGAGCTTCGATGTGACGCGCGGCTCGAAAATCGCATCATGCATGTCCGCAGGCAGGCCGTCGCCATCGTCGATCACAACGATGCGGCGAAGCGATCCGCTTTTACTCGTAGCAAGGAAGATGAAACGAGCGTTGGCGTCGCGCGCGTTGCGAAGCATTTCTATGACGGCATCTTCGACGCAGCGTATGTCCTGCTTCGCCTGGCGTCTTTCGGCCTCGGACACCTTGAGCCTGACGAAACCGTGTCCGAGGTCGCTCTCCACGCGAAAAGGCGATTTCGGAGCGACGCGTTCGACA
>USEQ01000158.1 GCA_900553655.1 uncultured Slackia sp.
CAGGCGGAAAGCCCCGCATCAACGAGGTCGGTGACCCACGATACGGCGGCATCCATCCAGCCGCTGAGAATCTCCCCGAACACACCGAACGTTAGCCAGAACACCACGGCCATGATCAGCACGAACACGGGCAAAGCCGTGAATTTGCCCGTGAGTACACGGTCAATCGCCATGCTGCGCTTATGCTCGCGACTCACTGCGGGCTTGACTACCGTGGCGTCGCATACGTCCTCAATGAAACGAAAACGCATGTCGGCAAGGGCCGCCATGCGGTCGGTTCCACCCTCTTCTTCCATTTGAGCAATGATATGCTCGATCGCGTCTTTCTCGTTTTCGTCAAAATGCAACGATTCAAGCACCAAGGCATCGCCTTCGACAAGCTTGGTCGCAGCAAAACGCAAGGGCATCTTCATGCGGGAAGCGTGGTCTTCAACCAGCTCTGAAATGCCGTGAATACAACGGTGCAACGCACCACCGTCGGCGGCATCGGGGCGACAGAAGTCCTGACGACCGGGACGTTCATCGAAGCGGGCGACATGAAGAGCGTGCTCTACCAGCTCATCGATGCCTTCCCCTTTCGAAGCGGAAATGGGCACCACGGGGATTCCGAGCTCGTGTTCAAGCGCGTTGATGTCGATCGTGCCGCCGTTCGCGCTCACTTCGTCCATCATGTTAAGCGCTAGCACCATGGGAATATCCAGGTCAATGAGCTGCAACGTCAGATAGAGGTTGCGTTCTATGTTTGTCGCATCGACGATGTTGATGATGCCATTGGGTTTGTCGCGCAGCAAGAATTCGCGCGTCACCACTTCCTCGCCCGTGTAGGGAGAAAGCGAATAAATGCCGGGAAGGTCGGTGACGGTCGCATTCTCGTGCTTGCGAATAACGCCATCCTTGCGGCTGACCGTCACGCCGGGAAAATTGCCCACATGCTGATTCGAACCCGTTAGCTGGTTGAACAGCGTGGTTTTGCCGCAGTTCTGATTACCGGCGAGCGCAAAGGTGAGCGGGGCATCGTCCGTATGAATGCGACCCGTAGCCCGAGGACGGAAAGGACGCGACTCGCCCTTCCCGGGGTGATCGGTCCGCATCTGCTCCGGATTAACGCGACGAACATCGTGCGCGTCATGCACGTCGCGCACATAAATATGGGCGGCGTCTTCTTTGCGAAGCGTGAGCTCGTAGCCGCGAAGGCGCACCTCCATGGGGTCGCCCATGGGAGCGCATTTGACGAACGTCACTTCGGTCCCCGGCGTAAGGCCCATATCCAGAATATGCTTGCGCAGAGAGGCTTCTCCACATTCCACCGATGCGATAATTGCGTCTTTACCTTGCTCGAGCGCATCGAGCGTCATGCTTTCGCGTGCCATTTACCACAATCCCATCTGCTGCGGCTCGTATTCGTATTCGCACAGCACCTCGCCCACGGTGATTTCTACCGCATACGTCTCCCAATCCTTCACTGGAACAACGAACACGTTGCCCTCCTGCTCGAACGCGAGCGTTCCACCTATCATGCCAACGCAGCAGCCCCCGCAGACATCTTCGGTGCTTCCGTCGGGAACCTGGATGAGGTCGGGGATCGTGTCGACCTTGCCGAAATAGTACGGCGTCAAATCGAGCACGCCGCACTCGGGCTCTATGTCGAAACGACGCGCCGTTTCGTACACGCACTCCATGGCCGCCTGCGCATCAAAAGGTTCGCTGAGCAGTCTGTTCTTCGTGCCAAGGCGCATGGTTTCCAGGATGCCGTCCTGCGAGCAGAGATGCGCTTCCAGGGCTCGAGCCTCGTCCGCATTAGGATAGCGCTTAAGAATGCCAGCGACGCGCGCGCCCTGTTCGAGCAGGCGCTCTATGCCGCGCGTTTCCGACGAAATGCCCACCTTCAAATGTGCGGGTGAAAAGTACGCCATGTAGACGAAGTGCGGCGTCAGGTTGTACGCACGCTGTTGGGGCGAGATGCTTTCAGCATTGTAGAATGCGGGATTGAAGCCCGTTTTTTCGCGACACGCCGGACACATATCGTCTTTGTACGTGGATTCATCGGGAAGCTCCGCCGCCAAATCGCACGCGGAAGACTCATACGTCTTCAGGTCGAAGGGACCTATGCAGTATCGCTGAGGGAGCTTTTTCATGGTAAACGTGCGTCCCAACACAGGGAGACGCATCTGTCTTTTCGCCTCAAGGTCGTTCATCTGCAGATAAGGGCCATCAGGACCGTAGCCCAAGCCGGAAAAGACCAGCGTGGAATCGGGAAAGAAACGCGGCATGCTATCACCTCTGGCGCGGGATGCGGCGCTAGCAAGTCTATCTGCCGCGCGAAATCCCGCCTCGTTGTCTTTTTTCGCTGCGCATCATAGCGCAGGAAGCAGGCCGTGCTCGCGGCAAATCGAACGCACCGCGCAAGAAACGAGGTATCTTCACCGAAGACCGCTGCACGCAGGTGCAAGGCGTCATTGCATGCAAATGCAAGGCGACGCATTGCCCGGGAAGCGCTGCGCGGCGACCGAACACAACGCACGTGCCCCACATGCCGCATTACGACGCATTGCCCACAGAATCTAAAACGGTCGATCAAGCCTTCGCACGTGCTCGGCAAGAACATCCAGACCATCCATGTCCGCCTCCGTCTCTATCCTGCGACGAATTTCCATCATGTTTTCGTCCGTACGCGCGATATCGGAAGCGCAGCGTGCAAGTTCACCAACAAGGCCGTCTTCGTCAGCAAGACCGCGCTTGTATTGGAGCTGATGTTCCAAACTTGCCCAGAAATCCATGGCGATAGTGCGAACCTGCACCTCAACCTTCACCTTCTGCTCGTGATCGGAAAAAGAAACCGGCACGTCAAGCACCAAGTGCAGCGAACGATACCCGCTTGGTTTCGGGTGAGCGATGTAGTCCTTCGTTTCCAGGACCTCAATCCCCGAAAGACGCCCAACCGCTTCGGCCAGCATGTAGATATCATCAACGTATGAACAGACAATGCGCACGCCTGCCACGTCGCGCACGTGCTCGATGATGTTATCCTCCGTAGGCTCGAGACCCTTCGCTCGAAGCTTATCCATAATGCTCGCCGTGCTTTTCAAGCGCGTATCGATGGAATGTATGGGATTGCGCAGACGGCGCATTCTGAACTCCTCGTCAAGGATCTCAAATTTCGTCCGTACAATCTTAGCCGCACAAGAATACGTCATCATCAGGTCTTTATAGGCCACAACCGACGATGCAAGAGCTATTCCTCTTTCGGCTTTTTGGGCATCGTCGAGCGAAAGCTCGGCCAGAGCGGCCTCTTCGTGATTCTCCGTTGAAAACGAAACTGACATCCTGGCTCCTCTCCCGCAGCGTCCGCATATCGCCGCACGCCACCGACCTATTTCGGCAAAACAAATGCAGCGGCTTCCAGTATGGCAAATATCAT
Source organism: uncultured Slackia sp. (assembly GCA_900553655.1). Lineage (GTDB taxonomy): Bacteria > Actinomycetota > Coriobacteriia > Coriobacteriales > Eggerthellaceae > Slackia. Next base: position 3,419 of record USEQ01000158.1, read on the forward strand.
CCCGCCGAGTCACCGCCAAATTGCATTTGACATGCATCGTTTCCATGCGCCTGAGCCCCAAACGCCGCGAAAGGAGATGACAAGCTGACCGAGTCTCTTAAAATGCACCAACCGAGCCCTTCGAACTCGCAAAATGCACGAAACGTACCAGTCCGGCGATCTAGGCGCCGGTACTCATTGTTGATTATTCCTCGTTTTAGATTCAGTAGGGTATTAACGCAGGTCGGATGAACCACAAATATCGCCGCCGCACGGTCCGATCGATACGTTTCGTGCGTTTTGCGAGAATCCCGACCGCCTTTGGTGCGTTTTAGCCCGCGAAGACGCTCCAGCGGGGTTGCAGGCGCCGATCTCGACACTCGCACCTTGAACCCACCGCGCTCGGAGCCGCCATAAAGCCACAAACCGCCATGCCGACCTAAATCTCGCGCATCGCCTTCATGACCAGGGCATACACGGTCAGGGCGAGCCATGCCGCCGCCAAAACCAGCGACGTGGTGCCGACGCCGATGATTTCGATGACAATCGACGTGGCGAACACCGCGACGGGCGTGACCACCAAAAGCAGCGAGTTCTGCGTTCCC
>USEQ01000159.1 GCA_900553655.1 uncultured Slackia sp.
GCTTTCGGCGTGGCCACACGGCTCTGGTCGCCCAACGCAGCGCCAACAGGGCGCACGCCCGGAGTGACGATCAGCGCGTCGGGGCCCAACAGCTCGCGCAGCATGGCAGCCTCCTGAGGCGAGGCGACGACGCCCGAAAGACCTGCTTCCTGAGCGCAGGCGGCAAGCGCCCTCACCTGCTCGCCAACTCCGCGAGAGACGCCCGTCTGAGCGAGCGTCTCTTCATTCATGCTGGTAAGAACCGTGATGGCGAGGGTATCGGCCTCGGTTCCCGATTCGTCGACGGCGGCCTGCGCGGCCTGCATCATAGGGACGCCGCCTACAGCGTGCATGGTGATCATGTCGGCGCCGGCTTCGACCGCGGAAGCCGCCGCGCCCTGCACCTGATGGGGAATATCGTGAAATTTCAGGTCGAGAAAGACCTTGAAGCCCAAAAGCTTAAAGATTTCGACGATCTGCGGGCCTTCTGCATAGTACAAGGTCATGCCCACCTTGAGCCACTTCGCCTTGCCCTGGAGTTTTTTCGCAAGGTCGAGCGCCGTCTGGCGATCGCAGTCCAAAGCCACGATGACGCGGTCGGCGCGCGGGGTGCTTTCGTACGCTGCTAGCACTGGAGTCCTCCGATCAATTCGTTGATATCTTTGACGCCTTGACGCTCGCAATACGCGATCATGCCATCAAGCACGTCGTTTTCCGCATGGGGGTTGACGAAGTTGGCCGTGCCCACGGCAACAGCGGTAGCGCCGGCAAGCATGAACTCGATGGCGTCTTCGCCCGTAGAGATGCCTCCCATGCCCAGAAGGGGGACTTTGACGGCCTGGTGGCACTGCCACACCATCCTCAAGGCGACAGGCTTGACCGCAGGACCCGACAAACCGCCGACGACGCGAGCGAGCTTGGGACGGCGACGTTCGACGTCTATCGCCATGCCCAGAAGCGTATTGATCAGCGAAATAGCATCTGCACCGGCCGCTTCGGCGGCACGCGCGATTTCCGTGATGTCGGTCACGTTGGGCGACAGCTTCACGATCATCGGCTTGGTCGCCACCTCGCGACAAGCGGAAACCACCGCAGTCACGCTGGGAACATGCGTGCCGAAGGTCAAACCGCCGGCGTCAACGTTCGGGCAGCTGATGTTGATTTCATACGCATCGGCCTGGCCGTCTTCTTCGAGGACCTCGAGAACCTGCACGTACTCCTCGATGCTATGGCCCGAAACGTTCACGATGGAAGGAACCCCTTGGGCCTTGATCCACGGAAGGTCCACTTCGCACAGATGCTTCACGCCAGGATTCTGCAGGCCGATGGAATTGAGCATGCCGCTCGGCGTTTCGGCGATGCGGGGAGAATCGTTGCCCTCCCATCCGTTGAGCGAGACGCCCTTGGTGGTGACGGCCCCCATGCGGGACACGTCGACGAAGTCGGAGTATTCGCGGCCTGCGGCGAACGTGCCCGATGCGTCGGTTACGGGGTTGGGCATGACGAGCCCACCCAGATTGACCTCGAGATTCAGCGACATTACCACACCACATCCTTAGCGTTGAAGACCGGGCCGTCCACGCAGGAGCGCTTCTTGCCCGCAACTGTTTCCACCACGCACGAGAGACACGCGCCCACGCCGCACGCCATGCGCTTCTCCATGGAAATCCAGCACGACACCTGGGCGTCCTCGGCGATGCCGGCGACAGCGCGCATCAAAGGCTCGGGGCCGCAGCAATACACGGCATCGTACTCGCCCGTCGCAAGCGCTTCACGCACCGGCTCGGTGCAAAAACCCGCAAATCCCACTGAGCCATCGTCGGTCGCCAGGATAGGATCGCGTCCGAGGAGCTGAGCATAATCGGCGCGCGTAACCAACATGGATTCGGTCTGAGCGCCCAAAACCACCTCGAAAGAGCGGCCCGCCTGCGCCAGCTCTTCGGCAAACAGGAACAGCGGAGCCGCGCCGACGCCGCCGCCGACGAGCAGGGCCTTGCCGTCGACAGGCTGCCATCCGCGACCCATCGCGCCGATCAACGCGCACTCGACGCCCTCGGCGTATTGCGTCATGAAGGCCGTGCCCTCGCCTACGACCTGATAGATGATTTCAATCGTACCGTCTTGGGCATTGGCTCGATATACCGAAAACGGACGACGAAGAATATGCGCCTCCATGCCGGAAAGTTGCATATGGACGAACTGGCCGGGGCGAATGGCGCAAGCCATTTTCGGCGCCGCAAGCGTTATCTTATGCAGACGAGGACCCAGCTGCTCGTTGGCCAGCACGCGGGCTTTCTCGTCAAAGTGTTTCGATGAGCTGCAATCACACATGTCGAAACCTTGTCTCTCTGGGTTGAACACGTATTGCACATGCTGAGACGATACGTCTCGACACGCGCGATATTATTGTACCCGCCTTTGCCCAAGCGGGGTTCCACGTTGCGCGAAGCAGCAGAATACGCCGACATGCACGTCGTTGTCGCAAACCCCGCAGCAATTCTCGGATACGAACGCGAAGAAAGGGACGCGCTTGCGCACGTCCCCTCTGCCACGAAAGAAATCGGAAGCTCGAAACCAGGAGCCGCTCCGAAGAAATGAAGCCCGTTCGAGCTATTCGACGATTTCGCCGTTCTCAAGCGTTGCCACGCCGCCGACGAAGACGTCGGTCGCACGGCCTTCGAGCTCGAAGCCGATGAAGCCGGAGTTCTTGGACTTCGAGACGAACTCGTCGTCGTTGACGGTCCAGGCGATCGTCGGGTCGAAGACGGTGATGTCGGCGACGCTTCCCTCTGCGATCTTGACGGGCTCGAGGCCGAGAATCTCGCGAGGCGCAATGGCCATGAGCTCGACCATCTCGGAGTAATCGATCACGCCCGGCTTGACCAGGTTGGTAAGAACAAGCGCGAGGCTGGTCTCGAGACCGGTCATGCCGAAGGGGGCGTATTCGAACTCATGCGCCTTCTCCCATTCCGCATGGGGAGCATGGTCGGTGACGATAGCATCGATGGAGCCGTCCTTGACGCCCTCGATCAAAGCCTCGCGGTCCTCCTGCGTGCGCAGCGGCGGGTTGACCTTGAGCGAGGTGTTGTAGGTGGAATCGATGTCGTCCTCGGAGAGGAACAGATGATGCGGGGTGACCTCGCAGGTGACCGGCAGGCCCTTCTCCTTCGCGGCGCGAACCATGTCAAGGCCTACGGCGGTGGAGATATGCTGAATATGCAGCGGGCATCCCGTCAGCTCGCACATCATAATGTCGCGCGCGATCTGCAGTTCTTCGCCCTGCGCCGGCCAGCCGAGCAAGCCGAGACGAGTGGAGACGACGCCCTCGTTGACCTGGCCCGCGCCAACCAGGCCTTCGTCCTGGCAATGGCTCATGAACACCTTGCCGAACATCTTGCCATAGTCCATGACGCGGCGCATCATGCCGGCTTCCTGAATGCCGCGGCCGTCGTCGGTGAAGGCGACGGCTCCACGAGCCACCATGTCTCCCATCTCGGAGATGATTTCGCCCTTGAGGCCCTTGCTCATGGCGCCGGAAGGATAGACGCGGCACTTGCCCACCTCGGCGGCGCGAGCGATCATGTAGCTGATCACGACGCCGTTGTCGGCAACGGGGTTGGTGTTGGGCATGGCGCAAACGCCGGTGAAGCCGCCCTTGGCAGCGGCGCGCGTGCCGCTTGCGATATCCTCCTTGTGCTCGAAGCCGGGCTCGCGCAGATGCACGTGCATATCCACCAGACCAGGAACGAGGTATTTGCCGGACAGGTCGCGAACCTCGGCGCCCTCGACCTCGATGTTCTCGGCGACGCGAGCGATCTTATCGCCCTCGATCAGGACGTCGACGACTCCATCGAGCTCGACGGACGGATCGACGACGTGAGCGTTCTTAAGAATCAAGGCCATTATCGGCACCTCCCAAAAGCAGATACATTGCAGCCATACGCACGCAGATGCCGGCGTAGACCTGTTCCAGAATGACCGAACGCTGCGGATGGTCGGCCAT
>USEQ01000160.1 GCA_900553655.1 uncultured Slackia sp.
TGTATAGACCGACTCGAGCTGTTCAGTGGGGGTCATGCCTGTCTTGCTGTCGTAGATAGTCTCCTTCGCAAGCTCCAGGTCAAGCAGACTGCCTACGCGCACCATGAAGAACTCCTGCAAGTTGGATCGCCAGATGGCAATGAACTTCATGCGTTCGAGCAGCGGCACGTTGAGGTCAACCGACTGATCGAGCACGCGCTCGTTGAACGTCAGCCAGGAAAGCTCTCTATTTTGCATGTACGCCTTAGTCCTAGGGCGGCTTTTCTTCGCGCGCTTCACCTTGTCCGAAGCTTTAAGGTCCGATTCAAGCTGGGAAGCTGCGGCGTGCGCTCCTTGACGAACGGTATCGGCCCCTGTTTTCATGCAATCAATATCCGCCATGATTGCCCTCCTCGACGCATGCGGAACACAAGGAAATTCAACTATCCTATAATTTCAATTATAGCGTTACGCTAGATCATCATTATTCGCCGCTGCGCTTCTTGACAACGTTTTGGCAAAAGAAGCAGCGAAGCCTTCGTATTTTCGGCATCGCACACAGCCGACCACCGAGGAGCCGCCTATGTTAGAGCAGGTCGATCTTTCCATCGAAACGCCCAAGGAAACGTACAAGCCTCTCTACGACGAGCTTATGACGAAGCTTGTCGTGCTGCAGCAGCGAGCGCGAGCCAAAGGAATCGGACTTGTCGTGCTGTTCGAAGGCTGGAACGGAGCAGGAAAAGGCAGCCGCATCGGCGACCTGCTCCACAACCTTGACGCACGCGCCACGCATGTCCACGTGCTTTCCAACTTCGACCAAGACGAAGCAGCCCGCTTCCGCGATATGGGAACGGGTGTTACGGGCTTCGCTCCGCTTATGCAGGAGTTTTGGCAGGCGCTCGGTTCACGAGGAGACATGACCATCTACGAACGCGGCTGGTACACCGCCGCAGCGCGACGTCTGCTCTACACCGACAAAGAAGACCTCGCAAAGAGCTACGAGACAAGCATCCATGGATTCGAGAAACGGCTTGCCGCCGACGGCTACGTCATTGTTAAATTCTTCGTGCATATCAGCCAGGGCGCGCAAGAAAAGCGTCTGCGCCGTCTGCATGAAGACCCCGACACCAGCTGGCGCGTCTCGAAGCAAGAACTCGAACACATCAAAGACTACGATATCACCTACGCCAAATACGACGACCTCCTACGTCGCAGCGACTACGACTTTGCCCGTTGGACCATGGTGAACGGAGAAGACAAGCGGACGGCGAACCTTACCATATGCAAAACTCTGGTCAAAGCCCTCGAAAACGCCCTCGACGCCGCAGCCGACCCAGCAGCCGAAGCGGCAGCGCAGAAAGCCGCACAGAACAGCGCCGGAATGCTTCAGGCGGCAGACCCTCGGGACCGCAGCGACGAAGAATCCGCTCGGGTACTTGAGGCGGCCCTCGAAGCGGCGGCAACGCAGAGCGCCCTAGCCCCCACCCATTCTCGCTTCACCATAGCCCCCCGGCCCCCGCGCGTCGAAGAGATAGACCACACGCTCGCCCTCACGCGCGAGGAGTACGTCAAGGCCCTCAAAAAGGAGCAAAAGCGCCTTGGCGAGCTCGAGCTGAAAATGTACCGAGCGCGCATTCCCCTCATGCTTCTCTACGAAGGCGACGATGCCGCAGGCAAGGGTGGAAACATCAAGCGGGTGGCCCAGGCGATCGATGCGCGCGCATACACGGTGTTTCCCAGCCCAGCCCCCACGAAGCCCGAGCTCATGCACCCTCATCTGTGGCGGTACTGGACAAGGCTCCCCCGCGCCGGCCATGTGGGAATCTACGACCGCAGCTGGTACGGACGCGTCCTGGTCGAGCGCGTCGAAGGGTTTGCCAGCCCTGCCGAGTGGAGCCGCGCCTACGACGAAATAAACGAATTCGAACGCCAGCTGGAAGCATGGGGTGCCATCCTGCTGAAATTCTGGGTTGCGGTTGACCCTGACGAGCAGCTGCGCCGCTTCGTGGAGCGCGAAACCAACCCCGATAAGCAATGGAAGATTACTCCGGAGGACTGGCGCAACAGGGACAAGCATCCGCAGTATGCCGCGGCGGCAAACGACATGTTCCGCCTTACTTCGACCGAATACGCCCCCTGGATCGTTCTCGAGTCCACGAACAAATACTACGCACGCATCAAAGCGCTTCGCATCATCAACGAAACACTCGAGAAGCGGCTGGGATTGCGCTGACCGTTCGCCCATCAAACGAAACAAACAAGAAAAGAGGAGACGCCCGAAAGGCGTCTCCTCTTGTTAGACCAACGTGCAAAGGGGTTTTATTTGCCGATCTTGATTCCGAGGTCTTCCCAGGTCACTTCTTCGACCTTTTCGTTAATGGTCGCCTCGGTGACAAGAATCAAACATGCCAGGGAAACAGCGGACTGCAACGACGTGCGAACGACCTCGGTGGGGTCGGCGACGCCCATAGCGATCATGTCGCCGTATTCGCCGGTTGCGCTGTTCAGGCCACAGCCCTTGTCGAGGGTCTTGCACTTCTCGACCACCAGGTTGCCTTCATAGCCGGCATTTTCGGCAATGGTGCGTACGGGGGCTTCGAGAGCCTTGCGAACGATTTCGATGCCGGTCCTCTCGTCCCCTTCCGCCTCAAGAGCGTCAAGCGCAGGAATGGCCTGGAGAAGAGCCACGCCGCCGCCTGCGACAATACCCTCGCGCAAAGCGGACTGGACAGAACGGATAGCATCCTCGATACGACGACGCACAGAGATAAGCTCGGTCTCGGTTGCGGCGCCGACGCGCAGAACGCCAATACCGCCGGACATCTTGGCAAGACGCTCGCGCAGCTCGCGACGCTCGCCGCTTGCGGTGGCGCGCTCAAGCTCCGCTTTAATCTGCTTGCAGCGCTCCTCGATGGCCTCCTTGTTGCCGAAGCCGCCCACGATCAGCGTGCTGTCCTTGGTAATCTTGACCTTTTTCGCACGACCGAGCATGGCCTTGGTGGCGTCCGCCGGAGTAAGACCGAACTCGGGAGAGATAACCTGGCCGCCCGTGAGAACCGCAATGTCCATGAGCTGCTTTTTGCGAGAATCGCTGTCCATGAAGCCGGGAGCCTTGACGGCAACGACGTCGAGCGTCTTGTGCATCCTGTTGAGCAAAAGCGTGTTGACAACTTCGTTGCCCAGGTCCTCTGCGATGATAAGCAGAGGATGAACGGCCTGCTTTACCGCCTCGAGGACGGGAAGAATATCCTGGATATTGAGGATTTTCTGATCGGTGATCAAGACGTATGCTTCGTCAAGCTCGCCCTTCATGTTGCCCATGTCGGAAGCCATGTAGGGAGACAAAAAGCCGCGCTCGAACATGAGGCCTTTTTTGACATCGACCTGAATGCCGAACGTCTGCGACTTCTCCGCAATGATGACGCCGTCCTTGCCCACTTCGTCGATGCATTCGGCGATCTTCTCGCCAATGACCTCATCACCCGAAGAAATGGTGGCAACGTTTGCGGTCTGCTCGTGCGTCTCGATGGCAACGGCGTTTGCCTTCACGGCTTCGATGGCGGCTTCGGCGGCGCGCTGGATGCCACGGCGAATTGCAATGGGGTCGGCTCCTGCGGTGATGCTGCGCAGGCCGACGCTCACCAGCTCGTCGGTGAGGAGCGTTGCAGTGGTGGTTCCGTCGCCTACCTCTTTGTCAGTCTGGCCGGCAACCTCGCGAACCATTTTCGCGCCCATCTGCTCGACCGGGTTGGCGAAATCGATATCCTTCGCAACGGTAACGCCGTCGTTGGTAATCGCAGGAGGCCTGTACTGAGGCTTCTCCGACTGCAGAGCCGCATAACGGCCTTTGGGGCCAAGGGTAACCTTGACGGCCTGAGACAATTTGTGAACGCCCGAAGCAAGGCCGCTGCGCGCGTCGACATCAAATGCGATTTCTTTTGACATGGCCAGTCCTCTCTATATGCGCGGGGAAGTATCGGCCCG
>USEQ01000161.1 GCA_900553655.1 uncultured Slackia sp.
TGCTGCTTCTTTGGGCCTCGGCTACCTTCGCATCCCAAGAATCCGCATCAGGACTCGCTTTGTCGCTCGCTTCGCTCGGCAACGAAAACGCACCCGCCTATGCGGCGAACTGGATCGCGGCGTTCGTTCTGTGCTTCTTCCCCTTGATCGAGGCGTTCAGCCCCGTGCCCACAGCGGCTCTCGGAATCGTCACGCACAGCAATGCGGTCGCGAATCTGAACGAATATTCGCGCGAAAGCATGCAGGAGCGGACCGTTCCCTTTGCATCCGCCGCACTCGCCGCCGAACATGGTTCCGCGAATGGCAACTCCCGCCCCTGCGACATTCGCTTCGAGAACGTGACCTTCTCCTACCCCGGCACAAATCGTCCGGTTCTACGGAACCTGAGCCTTGCGATACCGCATGGCGGCGTTGTCGCCGTTCTGGGACGAAGCGGAGCCGGCAAATCAACCTTTGCATCGTTGCTTCGCGGCGAAGGGGCGCCCGACAGCGGACGCATCTTCGTAGGCGACACGGATACCGCCTGCCAAGAATTCTCGGCAATGCGCCTCGTCGGCGTCATCCAGCAGAATCCCCATATCTTCAACCAGTCCTTGCGAGAGAACCTGCTCATCGGCAAAGGAAACGCAACCGACGACGAGCTCTGGGACGCGCTCGAACGCGTCGGACTCCGCCCGCGAGCAGAACAGCTGCCCAACGGGCTCGACACCGTTATCGACGAATTGGGAAAGAGCTTCTCCGGCGGCGAACGCCATCGCATCGCGCTCGCCCGCATTCTTCTCTCCAAGCCTGCGATCGTAATACTCGATGAACCCTTCGCAGGCCTCGATCCCGCAACAGAGCAAGCGCTCCTCGAAACGATGCTTTCTGCACTCGAAGGCAGCACCGTCCTGCTGATCACTCATCATCTTCAAGGCGTTTCGCATGCCGACCGCGTGCTGTTCTTCGAAAACGGCAGCATTGCCATGGACGGGTCTCCCGCCGAACTGGAACGAAGCAACGAACGCTACCGAATGCTGCTCTCTTTCGACAACGGCAACATCGGCCCCGCTTATCCGCACGAGACGAAATAGACTCTCCATCGCATTCCCCCTTGACACGCCCCTGACTATCCGAAGATAGTAGGGGCGTTGTTCTGAATCACGCACAAGGGGGACGACATGGGGAATTTGGAACGTCACGCTGCAAAGGCTGAAAACCCCCCGGCATCCTCGCCGGGAAAGGCCGCCTCGGCGAAAGCCCGATCATCGAGAGCGATGGGCGCTCCTACGAACCGCTGGGTCGTTCTTGCAGCAGCGGGCACATTCAACGCCCTCGTAGGTGCGGTATACGTCTGGAGCATCTTCTATTCGTCCCTTTCGAGCACGTATGGATGGGCTCCTCAAGCTACCGCGTTCGCCTATTCGCTTTACATCGTGTCCGAATGCTGCGCGGGATTTCTTGCCGGTTGGCTGCAAAACCGCATGAAGCCGGGAATCCTCTCCCTCTGCGGCGGTTGCAGCTTCGCCGCGGGGTGGTTCTTCGCGGGCTTCGCGGATGCCATCCCCCTGCTGTATATGACCTACAGCATCATGGGGGGCATCGGAAGCGGCATCATCTATAACGTATCGGTCTCCACGGCAACGGCGTGGTTCCCCGACAAACGAGGGCTCGCAAACGGTGTCTGCGTCGGCACCACCGGGCTTTCTCCCATCATCTTTGCCCCTTTGGGCAACTTCCTCATCACCGCCATGGGCGTCAGCATGTCGTTTCACATCTGCGGCATTATCTTCGCCGTCGGCGTGATCGTCGCCTCCCGATTCCTCGCCGCCCCTCCGAAGGATTGGACCCCCGAAAACTGGATACGCGGCGACCGCTCCTCTATACAAGAAGACGGCCTCACCACGCTTCAGATGCTCAAGAAGCCCACGGCATATCTCATGTGGCTGCTCTTCGCCGTGGCGGCAAGCGCCGGCATGATGGTTATCGGACACGCGGCCGGCATTAGCGAGCAGCTCGCAGGCCTCGATGCCAACCAGGCCGCAGCCCAGGTCGGCATCCTCGCCGTCGCAAATTTTGCAGGACGCCTTGTATTCGCGTCGCTCTCCGACCGCTTCGGCCGCTATCCCATCATGCTGTTCTGCATGACCGTGACGGCCGCGACCATGGCGTTCTTCCTCGGGAAGGCAGACAGCTTCGCCAGCCTTACAGCGGCCCTGTGCGTCATCGGCGCAACCTTCGGCGGCATGATGGCCACCATGCCGGCACTTACTGCCGACCTCTACGGCACGAAGCATTTCGGCCAGAATTACGCGTTCATGTTCTCAGGCTACACCTGCGCCTCGATCATCGGGCCCATGCTCGCCGCAAGCGTTCTGGCACATACCGGAAGCTACCTTCCCGCCTTCCCCGCCGCAGGCGCGCTTACCTGCGCAGGACTGGTTCTCGTAGCCGCAACGGCCTTCATGGCAAAACGGGAAAAGGAGCAGAAGCGCAACGCCAAAAAATAAGCGGCGTTTCAGCACGCACATCGATCAAAACACCTGCCACAGAACAATGGCAACTGCCGAAATCAAATGCGCTGCGGCCGTATGCGCAAGCACGCCCCATAACAAAAAAGCAAGCGGGCCTGGCCTTCGGACCAAAACCCGCCTGCTGCAATAGTGGAAAACATCGGCGACGAACGGTGAATCCGTTCGCAAAGCCAAGTGCGCAATTGCGACTTACAGCTCCCAGCTTGCCGGGCTTTTGCGCGGCTGGCGCACGTTGATTTCGACGCCCTTGACACTCACGCGAGAATTCGCGGGAATGGACTCGGTAACGAATGCGCCGCCCGCAATGACCGTCCCCTCGCCGATAACCGTCTCCCCGCCGAGCACGCTTGCGTTGGAATAAATCGTGACATTGTCTTCAATGGTGGGATGACGTTTCACGCCTGCGAGCTGCTGACCGGCGCGCGTAGAAAGCGCGCCCAGCGTTACGCCCTGGTATATCTTGACATGATTGCCGATCGTGGTGGTTTCGCCAATGACAACGCCCGTGGCGTGGTCGATGAAGAAGTACTCACCGATCGTAGCGCCCGAATTGATGTCTACGCCCGTACGGCCATGCGCATATTCGGTCATGATGCGTGGAATCAGCGGCACCTTCTGCACGTAAAGCTCATGGGCGATGCGGTACACGAACACCGCAAAGAATCCAGGATACGAAAAGATGATCTCCTCTTTGCTCTGCGCAGCCGGATCGCCGTCGAAAGCAGCCTGCACGTCCTTGAGAAGGGTCTTGTGCAATTCGGGCAGCTTCGCAAGGAACGTTTCCGATATCTCGTTCACGCGAGATTCGATTTCTTCCTGAGACATGGCGTCGCCGTCGCGGAACAGCAAAGCCTCGCGCAGCTGGCGCTGCAAGGAGTCTTCGATACGAATGAGCGTATCGCCAATGAAATAGCGGGGGTCGCAGCCCGTGGGGATTTCCTCTCCGAAATAACGGGGGAACATCAGGTGGCGCAAATCCGTCAGAATGCCGATGATTGCATCCCTGTTGGGAAAATGGCGGTCGGGCTTGGTGAAAAAGATTTCGGGAGATTTGTAATTCTCCGCGATACCTTCGACGATGTTGTCCAGGCTTTCGTTCAACATAGAAACCTCGTTTCAGCCGAATCGGCCCGAAGCCGTTCGCTTCGGAATAGTGAATGCGTCTATCCTACCAGCAGCCGTATGCTTTCCCGCGCGAAATCCCCCTTCGGCTTAAAAGATTGACGAAGAGAGCGCGCATTCGCCAGGCGACATGCAAAGCATGCGCGCGCTTTGCTCGTTGATGAACTTGACGCATGCCCGCCTGGCACAACACGCCTCTTCCGTGCTCGCATCTCCGAAACGTGCCGCAAGCACCGCCTCCCACGTCTCTTCCATAGCGCCGCTCCATTGGTCGAGGGAAAACGGCGCGCCTTCCCCCGACGGCAGGTCGGT
>USEQ01000162.1 GCA_900553655.1 uncultured Slackia sp.
TCTTCTGCGTCGACGACCATGCGTTCTGGATTCGCGGCCGCAGGCCCGAGGGGTCGCTTGGCGGTTCGGGGAATGCGGGCGATGCTTCGCCGACGAACGAGCGGACGGGCTCCCAAGACGCAGCGGGAGATGGTTCGCGCGGCCTGGGCGACGCCCTGCCCGACGATTCGTCGGTAAGCGAAGGTCTGGTCCCGCCCGCTGAGAGCGACGACGCGCTTGCTTCGCTGCTGATGTCGTTTTCTTCGGGCGGTCGGCCCGAAGATTGCGATGATATGCATGATGGATGCGGGGACGGGGGCGTTCCTTCTCCCGATTTGGTGGCGTCGGGAAAGCCCGAGCCTCAGCAGCGCAAGCGCCCGGTGTCTTACGATTTTCTCGATGAGACGATGCGCGAGACGTGGCGCGAGATCTCTTTGCGCGCCGACGTGTCGCTCGATGATTTCTCGCAGCTGTGGGGTTCGCACGGTGGCGAATTCTCTATGGCGCTCAAGCGCTCGAACGTCGACCGTGTGGATTACGGGGAGTTCCTCCGTCGGTTCGTCTCCAGAGACGAGCGGCTTTCCATTAACGACGAGGAGTTCGATTACGTGTATTACTGCTACGGGCTAGACGTGTTCGGGAACATGCCTCTCATAGAGCCTCTGGAGTACACCGACGACGGCCGTATACGCGATTTCGCGATCGCCATCGACACTTCGGCGTCTACGAAGGGCGATACGGTCTTCTCGTTCGTGGAGCGCACATACGATATCTTGCAGGAATCGGGCCTGTTTGCCGACGAGCTGAACATCTACCTGATTCAATGCGATGCGCAGATTCAAGACGTAGCGCGCATTCGCAATCGGGCCGACATCGAGGCGTATTTGGAAAACCTCGAGCTCAAAGGCCTTGGCGGCACTGATTTTCGCCCTGTGTTCTCCTATGTTGACGAACTGGTGGAATCAGGCGAGCTCGCCCATTTGAAGGGGCTGCTGTATTTTACCGACGGCCAAGGGGCCTATCCGCGCATCAAGCCGAAATACGACGTCGCCTTCGTGCTGACGGATGAGGCCTATGTCGAGGAGCCCGACGTGCCGCCGTGGGCGATGCGCGTCAAGCTTGATTCGGGGGAGTTTCGCAATGCATCGAAGGGGGATAAGCGATGAATATTCGTCAGGCGAAAGAGGAAGTAGCCCATGCGGTCGAGGTGTATCTGGCAAAAGATGACAACGGGTCGTACCTCATTCCCATAGAGCGCCAACGGCCGTTGTTTCTTCTGGGCGCGCCGGGGCTGGGGAAGACGGCCATCATGGAGCAGGTGGCCCGGGAAATGGGAATAGGCCTGGTGAGCTACTCCATGACGCACCATACGCGCCAAAGCGCCCTGGGCCTTCCGTATATCGCCGAGCGCACGTTCGAGGGCCGTTCTTTCAGCGTTTCCGAATACACCATGAGCGAGATCATCGCCTCGATATACGAAAGCATGGGGCGTACGGGCCGAAAGGAAGGAATCTTATTCCTAGACGAAATCAACTGCGTCTCCGAAACGCTCACTCCTGCGATTCTGCAGTTTCTTCAGTACAAGGTGTTCGGTCGCCATGCGGTTCCCGAAGGCTGGGTGGTCGTCACTGCCGGCAACCCTTCCGAATTCAATCGCAGCACGCACGATTTCGACGTTGCGACGTGGGACCGCTTGAAGCGGATAGACGTCGATCCCGATTACGATGCGTGGAAGGCGTACGCTCTGGCTACGCGCGTGCACCCCGCCATTACGGCGTATCTGGATGTCGAAAGGGACGATTTCTACCACATAGAGACGACGCTCGACGGCAAGCAGTTCGTCACGGCTCGAGGCTGGGACGACCTTTCTCGCGTTATGCAGGTGTATGAGCGCCGCGGCATTCCTGTCACGGAGCGTCTTATTGCTCAGTACGTGCAAGACCCGAGGACTTCCAAACGCTTTGCGATGTATTACGACCTGTTCAAAAAATATCGGGCCGATTATCACGTGGATGCCATTCTTGCGGGCAAAGCTCCCGACGCCGTGTTCGACAGGGCGAAGGCCGCCGCTTTCGATGAGCGTCTTGCGCTGGTGGGGCTGCTGGTGAACGCGCTTTCCGCGCAGTTGCACCAGACCATGGCGCTTGATTCGTCGGTCGCTGTTGCGTACGAAGAGCTGAAAGGCATTTCCAAGCGTTGCGAGGAGGGCGTACAGGACGGATTGGATGTTCGTGCGGCGTGCGGCGCGGCCGCCTTGCATTTGGACGAGCGGGTGCGCGAGGGGAAAGAAAGCCGCCTTGTATCCTCGGATGACTGTGCGGCCCTTGCAAGCGCCGCCCGCTTCCTGCGCGATGCGGCCGACGAACCGACTGCCCTCGCTCTTTCTGAAGCACAAGCTCGCTTTGCCGGTCTTGCCTCCCAACTTGACAATTCGGTAGAGTCTTGCGCATCCATGGTCGATTTCGCCTATGCTTTCCTCGATGAGGCATTCGGGGCGGGCAAAGAGACGCTGCTCTTCACTACCGATATCTCGGCCGATACGGCCGCGGTTTCGTTTATCAACCGCTATGGATGCCAAAGCTACTTCGAACACAGCGAAGACCTCATGCTCGAGGAGCGCGGTGCCGCATTGCGCGAACGTGCTCGCAATATGGCTAAGCAATAGCGCTACGAAGCGTCTAGGTTTCCGAGAAAGGTGCTATATCCATGGCGAATAACGTGATCAAATTTCCAGGAGCGGGCGGTGTCTCGGGCCGTGCGCGTTCTTCCGCGTCGGGCGCCGGCGTTCGTCCTTTCACGCCGGGTCCTGGGGCTTCGAATGACGAGAACCCCTCCGCATCGGGCGCCGATTTTCGTTTCTCCGCGTCAAGCGCGCAAGCATCGGGCGATGCGCGTTTTGCCACGCCCGGCGTGTATCAGGTGAAGGCGACGCTTTGTTATTGCGAGCCTGCCATCTGGCGTCGTTTTCTCATTCCTGTCGACGATTCGTGCGCTCAGCTTGCCGATGCGCTTCTAGTGGCCTTCGATTGGAGCGGAGAACTGGTTTTTTACTTCCGCAAAGGCAGCTTGTTCCTCGACGATCCCTATCTCGAACGAAAGCATGCGCATATCCCGCGCTTGAAGGGGGAGCGCCACGTTGACGCGCGCAAGAAGCGTATCGGCGAGGTTCTCAAGTCTGGCGAGAGCATGTCGTTTTTCTACGACATGGAAGACTATTGGGAAATCAAAGTGGAGGTAGAGCGCCATATCCCCGATCAGGAAGCTCCATACCCGTTCATGCCCGTGGCGATTGACGGCGCGCGGTTCTCTCCGCCCGAAGGGGTGGGCGGCGCGATAGGCTATACGGATTTCTGCTATGCGATGGCGCATCCCGACGATCCTCTGCATGCCGAGGCCCAAGATTGGTACGACCTTTTGCCGGAAGGCCGTTTCGATCCCGAGCATTTCGACATCTTCGAGACGAACGGCCTGTTCGCTCTCGAGCTGATCGACTCGCATGAGGCGGAGCTTCTGCCCGAAGACGAGGCCGATGTTCGCGAGATGTGCAAGATGCTTCTGGCGGAGAAGCTTTCATCGGCCGCATGCATGACGGCCGACTTCATGACGGGCGTGTACGGTGTTTCGTCGAGCCCTTCGAAAAAATGATGCCGAGCAGGTAGCAGAAGAGTTACCATGGGAGGTGCATCATCCAATGAAGAAGAAAGCTGGTGGAGAGATGAAACTTGCAATTCCTTCTATGGGCGAAGGCGGGCTTGACGCGGTGCGCTCGGCGCATTTCGGCCACAGCGATTGCTTTACCATGGTGGAGATCGGGGATGGCGAAATCAAGAACGTCTCTATTGTCGACAATCCTCCTCACGAAAGCGGCGGATGCCTGCGCCCGGTGGGCATTCTCTCCGATGCCGGAGCTGACGCTATCGTCGCTGGCGGCATGGGCATGCGTCCG
>USEQ01000163.1 GCA_900553655.1 uncultured Slackia sp.
GCGCTCTACGTCGATCGGTTCGGAGAGGAAGCAAGAGGAAACATCCGCCACCAGCGGCTTGCCTTTGGTGTCGGGAAGCTCGCGGTAGAGCGTGCCATAGATGGTCTCGTTTTGGCAGATATAGACATAATCGGAGTCGTCGTTGACCTCGATGGCCTCGACGTCGGGGACGTAGGAGAAGTTCTCATCGTCGGAATTCGCCAAGCAACGTGCTTCGCCGAAAATCTGTGCCTCTTTCCACGCCTTCTTCGACCAAGAGCCGGACACGATGTAATCGGCCTTGCCGGTTTTCATAAGATTCATGGGAATCATGGCGAACTGAGTGGACGCACCGCCCTGCAGGAACAGCACGCGATAGTTGTCGGGAATCCCCATCAAATCACGCAAGTCCTGCTCGGCCGTCGTGATGATTTCATCGAACATCTTAGATCGGTGGCTCATCTCCATGACTGACATGCCGCAGCCCTTGTAATCCAGCATTTCTTCGGCGGCTTCGCGCAGAACTTCTTCAGGCAACACCGCGGGGCCTGCAGAGAAGTTGAAAACCCTGCCCATGTCGACGACCTCCTTCATTGGTCCGATTCCGTAGAACTTTGCATTGTCGCGGACACGCATTCCAGCACGACAGCCGAGCCTAATGGCCGCATGCTCGAAGCGCGCGAGACATCATTGCATTGTACGAAGCGAACGCACCAAAGAAGCGAAGGCAACCACAGGGAGCCTAAAGAAGCACGCGAGCGGCATGAAATCTCTTGTTAGATTCCCAGAATCTGCATAACCAAAAGCGCCACAGTAAGCACCGTCACGATAGCCACAGTAGCCCAGATGACGATTTTCCCTCCCCATTTGCTGACAAACGAACCCATAATGCGCTTATCCGCCGCAATAAGAGCCATGAAGACCAGCAAAACGGGCAGAATCACGCCGTTGATAAACTGGGCCGTAAGCATAATCCCCATAAGATCGAGGTTGGGGATGAGCACAACGATAGCGGAAAAGACGATGACCGACGTGAAGATGCCCTTGAACATGGGGGCTTCTTTCCAGGTGAAATCGACGCCCGCCTCCCAGCCGAACGCCTCGCAGATGACGAAGGACGTCGTGAGAGGAAGCACGCAGGCAGCCAAAAAGCTTGCCGCCGTCAACCCCGCCGCAAAAAGAATCTGCGCATACTCGCCGGCGAAAGGAGCCAAAGCATTGGCCGCATCGGCTGCGGAGTCGATGGCAATACCCTGCGGATACAGCACGGCGCCTGTCGTGATGATGATGAACCACGCCACCAGGCACGCAACGATAGTTCCCGTGGCCACGTCCACCTTCTGCAGCATCATTTCCTGACGGTCGTCCGTGATGCCCTTATCAACGACGTTGCTTTGCGTAAAGAACATCATCCACGGTGCAATGGTGGTGCCAATCATGGCGATGACGAGCGACACGAAATGGGTGTCTGCGGGAACTTGGGGAATAACCGTCGCCTGCGCGACATCTCCCCAATTCGGACCTGCTAAAAACGCCGCCACGACATATGTCACAAACACCAGTGAAACAGCAAGGAAAATCTTTTCCACGCTTTTATAGCTGCCCTTGACCACAAGAAGCCACACCACGAGCGCCGCTACCGGCACACTGGCCAAACGAGGAATACCGAACA
The DNA here is from genome assembly GCA_900553655.1 of uncultured Slackia sp. Classification (GTDB taxonomy): domain Bacteria; phylum Actinomycetota; class Coriobacteriia; order Coriobacteriales; family Eggerthellaceae; genus Slackia. The sequence continues at coordinate 1,652 of USEQ01000163.1, forward strand.
GTTCCATGCCGCTGGCGATGCCGGCAAACTCGCTGAACGTCGTTGCCACATTGCCAACGAGCAGCGCGCCCATGGCAAGCGCGGTAAGACGTATGCCGAAACGTTCGCGAATAAGAGCAGCAAACCCCTTGCCAGTGACCGCGCCCATACGAGCGGCCGTCATTTGGACGACCATAAGAAGGACGCACATGACAGGAATGACCCAGAGCGTTGCATAGCCAAAATCGGCGCCTGCCGTGGAATACGTCGATATGCCGCCGGCATCGTTGCCCGCCATGGCGCTCACAACGCCAGGACCCATGGCTCCTAAGATAAGGAGAATCTTCGTCCGCTTCTTCGCGGTTTCTCCGCGTTCCTCGCTCGACGCCAAGCCGCCGGACGATGCCACTTCGATAGCGTCCTGGTCGCCCTCGGCAACGGCCTGCATGACCTCGTCGTACGACGCGCCCTTCTTGATGGCAGCCATTAGCCCACCTCCACAAGACGCATGATGACCGCAGTGTAAAGCGCCAGAAACATGACGCCTCCCGCAACGGCAAGAGCGACCTTCATCCAGAGATTGGTGGTCTTTTCTGTTTCGGTGCTTTCCTCTATGACATCAAGCGCGTCGTCAACCGTGACCAAGCCGAGCATATGCCCGCCTTCGTCCACGACGGGAAGAGCGACTAGGTCGTACTTCGAAATATCCGACGCGACTTCCTCTTCGTCCTCGTCAGGAGGGACGCTAATGATATCGGCATACATGACATCGCCCAGACGCGTGTCGTTGTGAGCAAGAACCAGCGTGCGCATGGACATAACGCCAACGAGCTTTTCGCTGTCCTCATCGAGCACGTACACGTAGTGGACCGTGGGGAAATCCTCATCCAGGTGGCGAAGCGTCTCGATCGCCTCGCCCACCGTATCGTCTTCGCTCAGGGCCACGAAACGTGTGGTCATCATGCCACCTGCGGTGTTTTCGCGATATCCGAGCAAGCGACGGATCTCGGCGGCGTCTTCCACCCCCATCAGACGCAGCAGGGTCTCGGCCTTTTCGTAAGGAAGGTCACGGATGATATCGGCTGCGTCATCCGGATCCATCTGGCCGAGCAGGCCGGAAACTTCGCTATCCTCCATGTCGTCAAGCGTCTCAGCCTGAAATTCGTCTTCCAGCTCAGCAATAACCTCGGCGGAACGAGCATCGTCGAGATGATTGAACACCTCTGCACGCTGCTTGGGGTCAAGCTGTTCGAGGATATCCGCCACATCGGCAGGATGCAACTCGTCAAGACGTTTATGAGTTACAGAGAGCTTCACCTTCGACAGGTCCCGGTCAAGCAGGTCCATATAGTTCCAGGCGATGATCTTTTCTTCAATTTTCCTATTGAGAAGCTTCGCACCCGAAACCACGGCCTTCTCAAGCAAGGGATGCAAGCCGCGCAGAATGCCTCTCACGCCGACTTCGGCGCCCAAAAGGCGCAACTGCGACCCGGAGGGAGAAAGCTTCAGGTCGTTTACGCGAACGATTTTCAAGCCTTGCGTATCGACGATCTGCTGGTCGAGCAGATCGCGCGCAAGAAGAACCTCGGTGGGCTGGAGATAGCTGAAACGAATGTTGTAAGACTCGGTGTTAAGACGAACCTCGTCTTCGGTGAAATCTTCGACGTATTTGCGCCAGCTGATCATGAAAGGCGTGCGACCAGGCCCTTTGAATGCAAGCGATGTAATACGCGGAAAGACTTCGCCCGTAGAAATGGCGAGGTCAGATACCGTGCCGAGCTTTTCACCCGTAGAATCGTACACGGGTCGCCCGAGCATGTTAGACAGATAGAACATAGCTCCCCTTCGTGCGCAATCGGCCTTTGGCCTTGCGCATGGGAGCGACGAGGCGAAGGCTGATTAGCGGTTGTTGTGTTTTCGAACCTTCAAGTCGAACCTTTTCTCCTCGTGAACACTAGGAAACCCCTAGAAAATAAAAAAAGCGCTTACGCGCCGCAACTGCCCCTTTTCTAAGAAAAAGTGGTGCGCCGTGAGGGATTCGAACCCCCGACGTACTGATTCGTAGTCAGTCCCTCTATCCAGCTGAGGTAACGGCGCATCTCTAAGCAGCCCGATAAGAATAACAGCTTTGATCGACACTGTCAAAACATTTTTCCGACAATCCCAAGAAGCAATCACTCATCACGTTATCAGGCAGAGCAATAAAAAAACCCGCGATGCGGGCTTGGAGTGCAAGTGGTGCGCCGTGAGGGATTCGAACCCCCGACGTACTGATTCGTAGTCAGTCC
>USEQ01000164.1 GCA_900553655.1 uncultured Slackia sp.
GGATTCTTCACCTCTTTGCGAGCAGCTTTGTCGGCGATCAGATACAGCTCGAACGTCGCCATCTTGCTCTTCGCAAACAACGGAGATCCCTGGCCAAGCCACAAGTACCACATGAGGTCTCGTCCGCGTTTGCGCATTTCGGGATCGGAATCGAAAAATCCCGCGCGCACATAGCGCTCCATGACGTCGTAAAGCGCACGGCCCTTGTATTTCTCTCCAAAGACCTCCGTCTCCATGAGGGACCCGTCAGCGTTAAGCGGCACGCACGCATGGAAAAGCAGGTTGCCGTTATGCACCTTGTACAGACTTCCCGCCTCAAGGAAGAACCGCATATGGCACTGGAGCTTTTCGCAGTTCACGAACGCCTGCTCGAGACGCTGCATAACTTCTTCCTCTTCGGGAGTGAGACGATACGGGTCGTTCGGGTCGACCGTGGGGAACACGGTGTCGGTCAGTTCGTATTCGATGCCGTCGACGACGACCGTGCCTTTCTCATGGTCAATCCTGTGCAAAAGCTTGCGGTCTTCAAGCCCGAATCCAGGGTTTTCGTCGATAAGCTGCGCTTCCACCTTGAACTGAATAATGGCCATGGCCTTCTGGATTTTGGCGTTAAGCTCCGTCTCCTGCGCAGAGAGGCCGGGATTGCCCTTCAGGCCGAACGCCACGCAGGGATCGTCAGCGTAGGCGGTCTGCGCGAACGATGCAAGCGGCAGGATGTTGATGCCGTAGGCGTCTTCGAGAATGGAGAGGTTACCGTATCGCGCGCAATTGCGAACCACATGGGCGATGCAGCCGCGCTGGCCGAGAGACGCGCCCATCCAGACGATGTCGTGGTTGCCCCATTGGATATCGAGCGAATGATAGTCCATGAGCGTATCCATGATGGTATGCGGATACGGACCGCGGTCGTAGATGTCGCCGACAATGTGCAGATGATCGATCACCAGGCGTTGAATCAAAAGACAGAGCGCCTCGATGAGGGCGGCGCCGCGATCTGTCCCGATCACCGCATGAATGATGGCCGCATAATACGCCTGTTTGTCCACGCCGTAGCGGTCTTCGGTCATCAGCTCTTCGATGATGTAGGCGAAATCCTCAGGAAGCGCACGGCGAACCTTTGACCGCGTGTACTTCTGCGCAGAACGCTTGCAGACCGACACCAGCTGGGGAAGCACGGTCGCGAACCACTTCTCATGGTCTTTCACCTGGGACAATACCAGCTCCATGCGCTCGCGCGGATAATAGATCAACGAAGCGAGGGAGCGTTTCTCCTCTGCGCTCAGCGTATCGCCGAATACGTCCTCTATCTTCAGGCGAATAGAGCCCGACCCGTTGCGAAGAATGTGCGAGAAGGCTTCGTATTCCCCATGGATGTCGGAAGCGAAGAATTCGGTCCCTTTGGGGAGATTCAGCACGGCACTTAGATTGATGATTTCCGCCGACGCCTTCGCGGCGGAGGGGAACGATCGGGAAAGAAGCTCTAAATACCGCTTTTCCGCTGTATCCATTGCACATCTCCTTCAGCTCGGATAGAACACGTTCTATCCTATGGTACCGCCGCGCAGACGACGTCGCCCGAGACGCTGCCAAGCGGCGCATGCAAAAGCCAAACGGCGTACGCATCAAGAGAAGCCGGAGCATATATGCTGGACATCAACCGCACCATCGCGCAGGAGCTTTCCGTCTCCCCCGCACAGATCGAATCCGTCATCAAGCTGATAGACGAAGGCAGCACCATTCCCTTCATCGCCCGATACCGCAAAGAGGCCACAGGAGGGCTGGACGATGCGCAGCTTCGAACCCTCGAGGAGCGCCTGACGTACCTTCGTAACTTGGAAACGCGCAAGGCCGAAGTCATCAATTCCATCAAAGAGCAGGGAAAACTTACCGAAGAACTGCGCACATCCATCGAAGGTGCCACCGTTATGCAACGTGTGGAAGACCTGTATAAGCCTTTCAAGAAGAAGAGGGCGACCCGCGCGTCGAAAGCGCGCGAAGCGGGACTCGAACCATTGGCCGACCTCATTCTCGCTCAAGCGCGAACAGGGAAAAGCGCTCTTGAAACGGCCGCCGCATTCGTCAATGCCGAAGGGGAGTTCGCCACGGCCGAAACGGCCTTGCAAGGCGCCAAAGATATCGTGGCCGAAGTTATCGCAGACGACGCGGAGCATACCGCCACGCTGCGCGCCTTCACGAAGAAGACCGCCGCCATGGCCGTAGAGGCAACCGACGGCGATGAGAAGAGCGTCTACGAACCGTACTACGACTTTTCCGAGCCCGCGCAGCGCATACCGAACCATCGCGTGCTCGCCATCAATCGAGGCGAGAAGGAAGGCAAGCTTCGCGTTCGCGTGCGTTCAGACCAGGACGCCGCGATCGGCCAGCTGAGCCGCCGCATTGCCCGACGCAACGGGGTCTTCGCCGAAGCGCTCGACGAGGCGATTGCAGACAGTTACAAACGCCTCATAGCCCCTTCGCTCGAACGCGAGCTGCGCAGCGAGCTCACCGAGCGAGCACAAGCCGACGCCATCCGCGTCTTCGCCAAAAACACCGAGAGTCTTCTTCAGCAGCGTCCCGTAAAAGGCGCGCGCATCATCGCGCTCGACCCCGGATACCGCACGGGCTGCAAGGTAGCCGTGCTCGACGAGTTCGGCAAACTGCTCGATCACACCACGGTCTACCCCACCCCTCCGCGCCGCGATGTCGAAGGAACGAAGAAGACGCTCGATTCCCTGGTCAAACGCCACCGCATCAACACCATCGTCATCGGCAACGGCACGGCAAGCCGCGAAACTGAAGAAGTGGTGTCGGAATTCATCGCGCAATCGCCCGCCGAGCTGCGCTACACCATCGTAAACGAAGCAGGAGCATCGGTTTATTCCGCGTCCAAGCTCGCCAGCGAGGAATACCCCGACCTCGACGTCACCACGCGCGGAGCCATGAGCCTGGGTCGCCGCCTGCAAGACCCCCTGGCCGAACTGGTGAAGATTCCGCCCCAGTCAATCGGCGTGGGGCAATACCAGCACGACCTGAACCAGGCAGAACTCGGCCGTGCGCTCGGCGATGTGGTGGAGCGCGTCGTGAACCGCGTCGGAGTGGACTTGAACACCGCGAGCGCAAGTCTGCTCGGCTACGTTTCGGGCATCTCGCCCGCTGTCGCGAAAAATATCGTCGCCTACCGCGAGGAAAACGGCGCCTTCACCGACCGCAAACAGCTGAAGAAAGTCCCCAAGCTCGGACCTAAAGCGTTCCTCAATTGCGCAGGGTTCCTCCGCATCTCGGACGGCGCCAACCCCCTCGACGCCACAAGCGTCCATCCCGAAAGCTACGCGGTTGCAACCGAGCTGCTCAAGCGCGCAGGCCTCAAGCCCTCGACCCTCGCCGCAGGAGGCGTCCCAGACATCGCCGAACGCGTTGGAAACGTCGCAACTTTGGCGGCTGAGCTCGAATGCGGCGTCCCCACTCTGCGCGATATCATCGCCGAGCTCGAAAAGCCCGGTCGCGACCCGCGCGACGATGCACCCGAGGTCGTGTTCAGCAGATCGGTAACGAGCCTTGACGACTTAAGCGTCGGCATGGAGCTGACCGGCACCGTGCGCAACGTGGTCGATTTCGGCGCCTTCGTCGATATCGGCGTGAAGCAGGATGGCTTGGTGCACATATCCAAGCTGTCGAACCGCTTCATCAAGCATCCGAGCGAAGTCGTTTCCGTCGGCGATACCGTCACCGTCTGGATTGAAAAAATCGACAAGGAGCGGGGCAAGATATCGCTTTCCATGGTGAAAGGGAAATAGCCGCATCGGGGCCGCCCCCTATCAGCCCGAATCAAGCCTCGAAGCTTGTTCACTCGAAAAACCAGGGCGGCCCTGGCCCACCCGCCAAAACGCGTACCACTCGTTTTGGGCGCCACGGCTT
>USEQ01000165.1 GCA_900553655.1 uncultured Slackia sp.
ACCCTCGACTTCGACGAGGCATATGCGGCATGCGCCTATTTCGTTATAAAGCTCGAGATAGCACAACGTGGGAATATCCACCCCTGCGATGCGCGCCGCCTCGAGCACTGTTGCCGAACGGGGAACGCTCGCCTCTATGCCGTCGATGGTCACAGAGACTTTCGAGGCGTCGGACCGGATGCAGCATGCGCCTTTCTCCATGTTCTCTACCATGCGAGCCTTCCTCCCTTGCGCAATATTCCGCATCCGAAATGATCGCAGTTCAGACAACGCGCCGCCTCCTGGCGCATCTCGCGATCGGAAAAACCGTATTCGACCAATTCGAAATCCCGACGGCGCTCTTCGCCGGGGCGTTCGCCTAAAACTGCGCGACCGCAAGCTATGCGGTCTTCAAGACGAACGGGGGGAAGTTCGATGTCCAAAACGAGGTCGCGATGAAATCCCAGGTCGCGATCGATCGTTTTCGCAGCGGTCTGACCATCGGCAATGGCCAGAATCGCCGTCGCAGGACCCCTCATGCAATCGCCGCCCGCATACACGCCCGGCATCGAGACAACACCCAGGTCCCTTTCAACCAGGAAGGAGCCCCGATCGCACGCCATTCCTTCTTTCGCGAACGAATCAGCCTGGATCTCCTGCCCGATAGCCACGACCACCACATCGCACGACAACGCCGTCTCGCCGCAATCGGCCGGCATGGGAGAAGGCGTGCCCCTTTTGACAGCACCGATGATCTGAGGCTGCACGACAAGCGAAGCCACTCCCCCTTCGTCGTTGCATTCTATGCGCAAAGGAGCCATCAAATCGGCGATGTGGCATCCGTCGGCGACGGCGCCCTCTATCTCTTCTGCAAGCGCCGTCATATCCGCCACACGGCGTCGGTACACCACGGTCACCCGATCCGCCCCTAGGCGGACGGCCGTGCGCGCAGCATCCATGGCGACATTGCCGCCGCCGACGATGCAGACCTTCTTTCCGCGCCAGTCATAAGGACGACCCTGTGCCACCTCCCTCAGGAGCCGCACGGCGGACACCACGCCCCGAGCATCCTCGCCGGGCATGCCGACCTTCTTGTCACCATGAGCGCCGATGGCCACATACACCGCATCGAATTGGCCCCTGAGCTCGGAAAGCGATATATCCATGCCCACTTCTACGCCGCAATGAATCTCAACGCCCGCCTGCTCGATCGAGCGCACTTCTTCGTCGAGGATATCCTTCGGGAAACGATAGTTCGGAATTCCGTAGCGAAGCATGCCTCCCGCCTTCTCGAGGCGCTCGTAGACATCGACCCGATGCCCGAGCCGCGCCAGATAGTACGCAGCCGAAAGGCCCGACGGGCCGGCCCCCACGACGGCAATCCGCTTGCCGGTAGAAGCGAGGCGGCGCACATCCCGGGGACGGGAGGCATGGTCGACCGCATAACGCTTCAGGCCGCGGATATTCACGGCGTCGTCTACCAAGGCCCGACGGCACGTGTGCTCGCAGGGATGCTCGCACACGTACGCGCAGGCAGAAGGAAACGGGTTGTCCTTCCTAATAAGCTCGACCGCATCGTCGAAGCGGCCCGCAGCCGTTAGGGCTATATAACCAGGAACGTCCACGTGAGCAGGGCACGACACGACGCAGGGGACCCCTTGAGACGAGCTTCGCAGGCAGCTGCCGTGCGCCATATGCTGTTCGAAGTCTTCGCGAAATGCGCGGATGCTTATCAGGACCTGTTCGGCGGCCTGGTACCCGATCGCGCAATCGGAGCTGACGCGAATATGCTCCGCAAGCTCCTCGAGATCCTCGAGAGCGCCTTCGTGCGCACGCCCGTCGATGATCTCCTCGAGCATGTCCGAAATGCTCGCAAGGCCGATACGGCACGGAACGCATTTTCCGCAGCTTTGGGCATGGGCTACGCCTACATGCGCACGCGTCATATCCACAGGACATGTTCCTCGCGCGGTTGCGCCAAGACGGCGCGCCGCCGCACCGCATTGCCCGCTCATTGCCGCGAACAATCCCGTCTGCGGCGAAGGGTTCGCTATGCTCATGAAGCCTCCTGGATTTCGACGATAGGGCGTTCGAGCCCGCCTGTGCGCTTTCGGAACCGTTCGCGGATCCGAAAACACAAGAGACGCATCATCTTATCAGGCCGTCGCTTCGAAAGAGCCGACAATACTCGAGGAAACGCGGACGTAACAGGAATCCGACCCTAAGGCACCTCCGTAAGGACCTTCGTCGACGCCACATTGCCGGGGGCGATCATGAGAACGCCGACGTCGCCAATCTCGGGCGCGTCGAAATATAGCGTTCCGTCAATGGTCTCGGCCATGGAGAAGCGATCGAAACGCTTGAAGGAGATGACCACGTCCACGCCCTCGACCGAGCAAAACGGCGTCGGATCGGTTGTCAGGGCAATAACCGTATCGACCTTCGCCGCGGCGAAGCGGTCGAGGATGTCTTGGATGTGCTCGACAAGGCCCGGGTCGACCGATTCCGGGTCGACGGAAGAGAAGATGTCGGATACGCTGTCGTAAGCGCCAGTCGTGCGCGTAGTGACCGTTTCGTTCGTGATGCCGAAAATCCCCGGAGAGGTCTCGGTCTGCGTCGTGGTGGTCTTCGTGGTGGTCTGCTTGGGGACGACCAGCTCGGAGACCATATCGGGAGTCAGACTGAAAATGCCGTAGGCATGGCCCTGTTTCATGACGATGCGGCCAGTCACGTAATCCTGAAACAAATCAGGCCCGACCTCCATGACAGAGGCGTTCTTATCGCCATAGTGCTTCCGCGCCTCTTCCAAGGTGACCGTCTGCGAAGGCGAATCCGAGCTGCCTTCCTGACCCTCGGAAGAATTGGCGGACGCCCCCGAATCCGAAGAAGGAAGGGCGGTTCCTTCGAAAAGCACCACATCGTAGCCGGTCATATCCCCCGCGATATCGTCAATGCTGGTTGCGGCCACGTTGAGATTATGCCCAGCGTTGATATAGGACGTCAGGACGACGAAGCCAGCAAGCACGAGCACCCCGAAAACGCCGAGCGCGACAAGCTCCCGCCTTCTCTGGGAATGACCCTCCGCCGCCCGATCGCGCGCCCCAAGCAGACGTTGCGCCTCTTCCGAGCAGCAAAACGCCTCTTCGCATCGGCAAGGATTCCCTTCGATGCCTTCGTCTTTCATATTCTCGCCTTTCTGCATGGCGCCCACTATAGTAAAGCGCGCAGGAAACGCCCCGTGTGGCTTTCGGGAACTTTGGCTACTTCTTCCGGGGTTCCGCACGCCACGATAGTGCCGCCTCGGTCGCCGCCCTCAGGACCGAGATCAATGATACGGTCGGCGCATTTGATCACGTCGAGGTTGTGTTCGATGACGAGAACGGTGTTGCCTTTGTCCACCAGGCGCTGGAGCACGTCGAGCAACTGGCGCACATCTTCCATATGCAGACCCGTCGTGGGCTCGTCGAGGATATAGAAGGTCTTGCCGGTCTGCCGGCGCTGCAACTCGCTCGCCAGCTTCACGCGCTGAGCCTCGCCGCCCGAAAGCGTGGTGGCGGGCTGCCCGAGGCGAATATAGCCAAGGCCCACGTCGAAGAGCGTCTGGAGCTTGCGGGCGACGCCCGGAATGTTTTTGAAGAACTCGAGAGCCTCTTCTACCGTCATGTCCAAGACGTCGTACACGGTCTTGCCGCGATAGGTCACCTGCAGCGTTTCGCGGTTGTAGCGCTTGCCCCCGCACACCTCGCAGGGCACGTAGACGTCGGGAAGAAAATGCATCTCGATTTTGATCTGGCCGTCGCCTTTGCACGCTTCGCACCTGCCGCCGCTTACGTTGAAGCTGAAACGGCCGGGCGCGTATCCGCGCGCCTTGGCCTCCTGCGTGCTAGCGAACAGCGCGCGTATATCGTCCCACAGC
>USEQ01000166.1 GCA_900553655.1 uncultured Slackia sp.
ATACGCGACAACGGCCGCGGGAGCGCACAGATAGTTCTGGGAAACGTCTGGGGATATGCGCCCGTCGAAGTTGCGGTTGCCCGAAAGCGCGCTGGCAAGCTCGATATCGCCGGCGACTTCATGCATCTCGGGCCAAATGGGGCCAGAATTGCCAATGCAGCTCATGCAGCCAAAACCGCATGTCGCAAAGCCAAGTTCGGCAAGAGGCTCGGCAAGGCCGGCGCGCTCGAGCAGCAGCTGGGTGGCATGGCTTCCAGGGGCCATAACTCGCTTGACCCAAGGCTTTGCCTCAAGACCCGCTTCTCGAGCCTTTTTTGCAACCAGGCCGCAGGCAAGCATCATCTCTGGGTCGGTCGCGGTCGTGCAGCTTGTGACGGCGGCGATGGCCAATGCGCCGTGCGCAAGCTCGAAAGACTCGCCTCCGAAATCGACAACCGCACGATGCTCCATATCCAGACCGCGCTCTTCGCAGATTTCCCGGAAGGAATCGCGAGCAGAATCTGCGTCAAAGCGGCTATGCGGACGGCTCGGACCGGCGAGGCTACGCTTCACCGTAGAAAGATCGAGCTCGACAACCTCGCTGTAAACGCGCTCAGCGTCCTCGTTCCAGAGTCCCTGCGCCTTGGCGTAAGCTTCAACAAGAGCGACCTGCTCTTCGTCGCGGCCCGTCAAACGCAGATATTCAAGCGTCCTGTCATCGACAGGGAAAAGCGTGCATGTGCAACCGTACTCAGGAGTCATATTGGCAATGCAAGCTCGCTGAGTCGCCGAAAGTGCACCCACGCCTTCGCCGAAGCATTCGACGAAGCATCCTACGACCCCTTTGGCACGAAGCATCTGCGCGAACACAAGCGCAGCATCCATCGCCGAGACACCCTCGGAAAGACGGCCGGTAAGATGCACGCCGATGACGCGCGGAACAAGCGTCGTGATCGGCTGTCCGAGCGCCGCCGCCTCCGCCTCGATGCCGCCGACGCCCCACGACAGCACACCGATGCCGTTTGCTGTCGTTGTATGGCTATCCGTACCAACCACCGTATCGAAATAGGCAATCTCCTTGCCATCCTCGTCCTTGGTCATAACGCCCGTTGCGAAATGTTCGACGTTAATCTGATGGCAGATTCCCGCCCCAGGAGGAACGATGCGCACGTTCTGGAAAGATTCCTGGGCCCACTTGAGAAAACGATAGCGCTCGCCATTGCGGGCGAACTCCATCTCCATATTCTTCTCAAGCGCTTGGGGGCATCCCGCAACGTCGGCGATGACCGAATGGTCGATGACCAAGTCCAACGGAATTTGAGGATTGATTCGCGAGGGATCGCCCCCAAGATCGCGAGCCGCCTCGCGCATGGCGGCAAGATCGACGAAAACAGGCACGCCCGTGAAGTCTTGCAGCAAAACACGCGCAGGCATGTACTCGATCTCTCCGCCTTGTTCGCCCGCAAGTCCCGCGCTAACCACGCGGCCCGCAAAACGAGACGCGGACTCATCATCAGGAGCCATGCGCAAAACGTTTTCAAGCAGAATGCGCAAAGAGTACGGAAGCTTGTCGGCACCGTCGATTCCGCGAACGGGATAATACCCGACGGAGCGATCGCCCACGGCAAGCACGTCAATGCGATTGTTCATATGCAACCTCGCTGAATCAGGGTCGCACCATGCGACCGTTCTGTAACCCTCCTATCATATCACGCGCGCTTTAGCCAAATAAAGCGACGGGCCGAAAAATCAGCGAAGGGCCTGCAACTGAAGCGAGCGTTGCAATACACAATCAATTCTCACCGCAAGCTCGGTATTATGAAACCATTCTCAGGCAGAGACGCTCGTCAGAACATATACAGAAACGCAGCGAATGCTCAGTGTCGAAAACGATGCTATTTATCAAGATTCTCGATAATCAGCTGAGCACGCTTCTTCAAAACGCCGCGGCCATGTTTGGCATCGAACTCCATACGGTCTTTGAGCTCGTCTCGAACGGAATCGGCAAGGTCGGATTCCGAAAACGAAATAACCGCAATAAGCATGTCCTGGAATTCAAGATCGCCGTGATAGCATTGGATTGCCTCGTCGAGCAAAGGCCAAACCTGAAGGCTATGCTCCTGGGAAAGCTCGCCGTATTTGCAAAGAAAGCGAAGAGCAGCAAGACGGAGCGGGCCGGAATCTTCATCAAACAAAGCACTCTCCGCGCCCGGGAGAGCCTTGTCGCAGGAATCGGGGTCAAGGGAGAGGAAATGAATCAACACCTCGAGAGATTCCCATCGCGTTTGCGCCTCAGGACGATCGAGAGCATTGACGAATGCATCGATGCGAGAAAAAACCGCCTGGGGGTCGAAGGATGCGACGGCAGAAAGAGTAGCTGCTGCATTCTGCCTTTCACGACGAGAAGAGCTCTCCAATCGAGCAAAAAGTTCATCAAGCAAGTCGGAATTATCCAGCGCAATACGAGCAAGCTGCTCGCGCTGAGCCTTAATCATGTCGGTCATGGGAAATGTCTCCATCTGCGATGCGTAAATACTGCAATTAAAAACTCATAATAGCTTACGGACGTGTGAAAAACGCAGATGACGCAGCATATCCATCGGAAAAACGCCTCGATCGCGCCCGCTGTAGACGAGAAGCCCGCTCGTCTGCGCAAACGCGAACGGCCCTCCGCAGCATTCCTGGTCCGGCCGCAAAAAGCCCCGACCAAGTCCAACGCATGGACCTGGGATCGGGGCGAAAAAGATACGGTCGATACGCGCATTGCATACATGCATCGCACCGTCGAAAAACACGCTACAGAGACGCAACCAGCTTACCGGTCACGTAGCCTTCCGTGTAACAACGTCCAATGGAAAGGCCTCCAACCGTCAACGGATAGTCGACGCCACCGTAGAAACCACCCGAACAATTGCCTACGGCATACAGGCCCTTGATAGGCTCTCCGGCATCATTGAGGCATTGATGGTTTGAGTCGACGTCGACGCCGCTGCAAATGGCCGAAAGGCGAATGGTGCGAGAAATGCCGTAGTACGGCGGAGTGTCGACAGGAATCATGTACTGTGCCTCCTTACCAAACGCGGTGTCAGAGCCAGCTGCACACAATTCGTTGTACGCCTCTACCTCGGAGACGAACGTCTTCGTGTCTTCGATGCCAAGCTTTTCGGCCAATTCCTCAAGCGTATCGGCCTTCCACGTGTTGATGAAGCCTTCAAGCACGCCTTTGCGCTCAACCTCTTCCTCGGGCATGTATACTCTCATGTCCTCGGCACTTACGAATTTGCCTACGCCTTTCCACTCGGGAACAATCTGCTCGTACTTGCTATCGAAAACCTGGCAATATCGTCCTGCATCGGCCTCGGACGTAAGGTAGTTGCACACCATGGCCATGTCGATTTTTTCGTTCATAAAACGTTTGCCGGATGCGGTTTTCACGGCCAGGAACGGCACATTCCACATAGGACCCGCATCGAAGTCATGCATCATCTTCGTGTGCACGATATTCGTGATCTTCCCGCCGGCCCACACGATCATCTTATGGCCATCGCCGGTCTTATTGGACTGCTTGCGGCCGAAATAACGCAGGTCGGGCAAGTAGTAATTCGACATCTCCTCGTCGTTTTGGTAATCGCCCGTGGCAATGATGACGCCTTTCGCGGCATTGAACTGCATATACACGTTCTCGCCCTCGGCGATGACGCCGGACACGGCCCCGTCTTCGTTTTTGACCAACTGCTCGGCAGGCGTGCTGTAATAGATGTCCACTCCGGCCTCTTCCGCAACCTGAGCGAGCACCTTCATACCGTCTCCGTTGCTATACGGCTTCGGACCCATATAAGAAGTCACGTAGTTCAGGCCCTCATAACCGTTCACCTCGTTGGATGCCTTCGACTGCTGATTGTTGCCCTGGTCG
>USEQ01000167.1 GCA_900553655.1 uncultured Slackia sp.
GGTCTTCCCCGTACCGCTCGGTGAAGAAAGCGCCACGCGCTCTCCTTTGTCCACCGAAAACGAAAATCCGTCATACAGCGGCTTGCCTCCCGGATAGGCGAAGCTGATATCGAGCGCCTCTAGCATGACCCACCGCCTTCCGGGATGTCGAAATCGTGATCGGGCAACGCGTGCCAAAGCGCCCTGGTAAAAGGATGGCGAAGCGAATCCGGAGAAGCGAAATTGACGACGGCAGTCTCTTCCACCACGGTGCCGTCCTTGAACACCGCCACGCGGTCGGCGACGCGCAGCGCAAGTTCGATATCGTGCGTGATCAGCAAGACGCCGCCTCCCCCGTCAGCGAACGAGCGCAAATCGTCCAGAGCCCTCACGGCCAGGTCAAGGTCGAGTCCGGGCGTCGGCTCGTCCGCAACGATGAGCTTCGGCTCGTCCACCAGCGCACAGCACAGAAGAACGCGTCGGACCATGCCGCCCGAAAGCTCGAACGGATACAGATCGGCAACCTGCGGCTCAAGGCCGTAACGCGCGAAAAGCTCCCGCTGAAGGGCGGCGCGCCTTTTCGCATCTTCGGCGTCTTTCGCCACGCCACGCACCTGACGGCCCACCTTCATGAGAGGGTCGAGGTTCGCACTGCTTTGAGGAACCAGCGAAATACCCCTTCCGCGCAAGCGCTCGAGATCTCGCACGTCGCATTGCTGTCCGTCGAACCAAATCGTTCCCGTCACCGTAGCATTCGGCTCGAAAAGGCCCAGGACGGAATCGGCCAAAAGCGTCTTACCCGAGCCCGACGCGCCCACCACGGCCACAATCTCGCCCGCATGCACCGAAACGCTCAGGTCGCGAATGACCTGAACCGTTCGTTTTTTTGCCCGAAAAAAACGTCTGTCGGACGAATCGTACATGGAAAACGAAACCCCGAGGTTTTCCACCTGGAGCAGATGATGCCCGCCGATGTGCTTCGAAGCCGTTGCGTGGCTATGGTGATGATGCAGCTCGGCCGAAGCATGGTCGCTCTGCTCGTGCGCAAACACGCTTTCGTTGTTCTGTCCTGCCATAGCTACTCCTGCGACGTGTGGGGATCGACAAGCGTACGCAAGCTGGACCCGGCCATGTCGAACAGCAGCACGACAGCCACCAGCGCCAAGCCCGGAAACGCCGCGAGCCACCACATGCCGGCGGAAAGATAGCCCATGGATTCACTGAGGATGATACCGATGGCCGGCCGCTCGGGCGGAAGGCCGAACCCCAGAAACGTAATGGACGCTTCGTGCAATATGGCATGGGGAAACAACAGGATCAAGCCCACGAGATACTGGGGAAACACATACGGAAGCATGTGACGAACGGCTATAGAAACCGGGCTTTTCCCAAGCCTTCGAGCCATCGCCACGAAATCCGCTTCCTTGCATTGCAACACTTCGGCACGCACCACACGCGCCAAGCTCGGCCAATGCGTGATGGCCACGCCCACGGCAACGCCCCAGAAGCCCTTGCCGAGCGCGTAAGAAATCAAAATGAGCAAGACAATGTGAGGGACGCCCATCATAAGATCGATAAGCCAGGTTACCGCGGCATCGACGCGCCTCCCTCCCAGAGCGGCCGCCGTTCCGAGCACCACGGCGATGACCGAGGAGACCCCCGCGGCCAGAAGCCCCACCAACACGCTGGTGGAAAGCCCCGCCACGGTGCGCACCAGCATATCGCGTCCCATCCAGTCGGTTCCAAACGGGTGAGCAAGGCTCGGCGCCAGGTTCTTCTGCGTGAAATCCGTCGCACTCGCCGCGTCTTGCAAAACGACGCCGGCAGCGACCACCGACGCAAGCACCGCTACGGCAATAGCGAATTTCACAAGGGTCGCCATACGGTTCGATGGTTTCGCGCACGGAGCATGAAGCAGCACGCCTTCGGTCAACGGGCGCTGCGCGAACGCTCCCCTGCGCAGAGGAAAAGCCCCCTGAGAAGCCGCGGTCTGAGCGGCAGGCTCTTTAAGCATGACGCGCCCCCTTCCTCATGCGAGGGTCGATGACGCCATAGAGAATATTCGCAGCCAGGTTGCCGCCGAACACAAGCGCAGCCGACGCAACAGCAATGCCGGCAAGCAGCGCGGCATCGCCGCCAAGACCGGCCGTAATGGCCGCCTGACCGAGCCCGGGATAGGAAAACACCTGCTCAACGAGGACCGAGCCGCCGAATATTTCGGAAATAGACGCGAACTGCAGCGTCAAAGCGGGAAGCGCCAGATTGCGCAGACCGTGACGGCGAACCGCCGCCCACGTGCTCAAACCGCGTGCGCGAGCAAACCGTATATAGTCGGACTCCAGAATATCGACCAGCTTCTCGCGCGTATGCAAAGCGATGTTGGCAACGCCCACCACGGACAGCACCAGCGCGGGAAGTGCCATATGATGCACGGCGTCAGCAAGCGTCACGTCCGCGGCAGACATGCCAATGGGAATGGAGAAACCCAGCGGAAACCACCCAAGCCACACGGAGAACACCATCAAGGCCACAAGGCCGAGCCAAAACGTCGGCGTGGAGGCAAGCACGAAGCAATACCCCTTCACCACGCGATCGGGCCAACGCCCTTTAAACACGCCGGCCACGACGCCAAGAGCGAATCCGAGAACGCCGCTTACCACCCAGGCGACGGCCATGAGCACGAACGAGTTCAAGAACCGTACGGCAACAACCTCGGAAACAGGCGCGTTGAACCGAAGCGACGTTCCCATGTCGCCCTGAACGAACGCAGCCAGCCAGTTCGCATAGCGCTCCCACAACGGGGTGTCGACTCCCCAATAGGACGCCAGCTGGGCGCGCTTCGCCTCGCTCATGCTCACGTAGGCAGCCTGCCCCACGTTGGCCTGCACCGGATCAATCGGCGAAAGGCTCACCAGGATGAACACCACCGCGCTTACCGCAAGCATGAGCAGCACAAATTTGACGATATGTCGAGCGATGAATTTGAGCATAGGGTTGTTATTGTACCTTTTCTTCGTTCCTGCGAAGCCGCACGAACGCTACGCCCAGCTCCATTGGTCGACATTGTTCACCAGGCTCCAACCATGCCCGTGCGGATGCGGCTTTTGCTCGGCAACCTCGAGACCGGTGCGTTTGAAATACAGATGGTCCACGTTGGCAAGCCACACCCACGTAGCCGCACCCTGAGGAGCAACCCCCTGCGTTCCGTCCCACTGCGCCTTCTGGAACAATTCGTAAGAATCCTCGATATAAGGAACAGCGAGCGCTTCGTCCAGATAGCTGTCGATTTCGGCATTGTCATAGCATGCGTAGTTGCCCCAGCCCTGCGAATAGGTGAGCTCATAGAGCTCCGTCGGCGCGTTGGAGCCCCAGCCCCACAGGATGGGCGTAGAGAACTCGTGAGGATAGATGTCGTCCCAGCTCGCCCCCTTGATGCTCACCTCTATGCCAAGCTCTTTCATCTGATCGGCGAACTCGGCAGCCAGCGCCTGACGAACGGAGTCGTCCGACGCGTAATACATGTCGAACGCCGCGCGAATGCCGTCTTTCGAGCGAACGCCGTCTTCACCCGAGGCCCATCCGGCTTCGTCAAGCAGCTTTTTCGCAGCCTCGACGTCGGTTTCGACCTTCATATCGGGGCTTCCCCACGGAGACGAATCGCATACGCTGTACGCCGGTGTGCCGTACCCGTTGAGCACGTTGTCAATCATAGCCTGCCTGTCCACACCGTAGTTGATGGCTCGACGAACCGTCAAATCGCAGGTCACGTCGTTTCCGGCAGGATATTCGTTCGCTCCGTCGGCCTTGGTCTGCCCCGCAGCGATGCTCGGAAGAGAAATTCCACGCGAATCGACCGTTTCGCACGCGAAAAGCTCGTAGCCTTCGCTTGTCTGGTC
>USEQ01000168.1 GCA_900553655.1 uncultured Slackia sp.
ATGATGCGACGGCGGCGACCGAAGAATTATCGTAGGAGGCATCATGGCCGATATAAAGACCATCGAAGGCGTGGACGTGCGCGGGAAACGTGTGCTCGTACGCGTCGATTTCAACGTTCCCGTCAAAGACGGCGTCGTAGGCGACGACACGCGCATCCGAGCGGCTCTGCCCACCATCTCGTATCTTGTGGAGCATGGCGCGAAGGTCATCTTGATGAGCCATCTCGGACGTCCTGCGGGCGAAGGCTACGAGGAGAAATTCACCCTGGCGCCTGCGGCCGCGCGTCTTGCCGAGCTTATCGAGGCCCCCGTCGTCTTCGCTTCCGACACCATCGGCGAGGACGCCCGAGCCAAAACAGCGGATTTGTCCGAAGGCTCCATCGTCGTGCTCGAGAATCTTCGTTTCGACAAGCGCGAAAAGAAAAACGATCCGGCGTTTTGCGAAGAGCTCGCTTCTCTTGCCGACCTTTACGTGAACGACGCGTTCGGCACCGCGCATCGTGCGCATGCCTCCACGGCAGGCGTCGCCGCTCTGCTGCCTTCGTATGCCGGCTTCCTGCTCGCTGGGGAAGTGGACACGCTTTCCGGTATGCTCGATACTCCCGAGCGTCCTTTTGTCGCCATCCTGGGCGGGTCGAAGGTGTCCGACAAGGTCGGGGTCATCGACGCCTTGATTGACAAGGCCGATACCATCATCATCGGCGGAGGCATGTGCTTCACCTTCCTGCTCGCCGAGGGCAAACAGGTCGGCACCTCCCTGAAAGAGGAGGACTGGGTCGAGCGTGCGGGCGAGATGATTCAGAAGGCGAAGGCTGCAGGCGTCAAGCTGCTGCTCCCCGTGGATATCGTCGCCGCCGACGCGTTTGCGGAAGACGCCGCCAAGGTCACCTGCGATGCGGACTCTATTCCCGAGGACATGATGGGCCTTGACATCGGTCCGAAGACCGAAGAGCTGTACGCTTCCGCCATCGCAGAAGGCGCGACGGTGTTTTGGAACGGCCCTATGGGCGTGTTCGAGATGAAAGCCTTCGAGCACGGCACGAAAGCCGTCGCCGAAGCCGTGGCCGCCAACACGCAGGCAGCCACGATCATCGGCGGTGGGGACAGCGTCGCCGCGGTGAACAAGTTCGGGCTTGCCGACCAGATGACTTTCATCTCCACGGGAGGCGGCGCTTCCATGGAGCTCGTCGAGGGCAAGTCCCTTCCGGGCGTAGAGGCCCTTCGCTAACTGGTATTCGATCGATACGGCGTATGCAGGAGGATGTATGGCTCGCAAACCTATTATCGCAGGCAACTGGAAGATGAATATGACGCCGGCCGAAAGCGTCGTTTTGTCCCAGGGCGTCTCCAATCACTACGATCGCAAGTGGGACAAGGTGGACGTCGTCTTGTGCCCGCCTGCGATTGACCTTCGCTCCGTGTTCACCGTTCTTGACTTCGACAAGTCGAACATCGAGGTGGGCGCTCAGAACGTGCATTGGGAGGCTTCGGGCGCCTACACCGGGGAAATCAGCATTCCCATGCTGAAAGACGTTGGCTGCACCTGGTGCATCGTCGGGCATTCCGAGCGTCGCGAGATGTTCGGCGAAACCGACGCCATGGTGAACAAGAAGGTCCGCGCGCTCGTCGAAAGCGGCATGAAGGCTATCGTCTGCGTGGGCGAAAGCCTTGCGGTGCGCGACGCGGGCAATGCGGAAGGATTCGTATGCGACCAGGTTCGCGCCGCGCTCGCGGGTCTTTCCGACGACGAGGCGGCTCAGTGCACCATCGCCTACGAGCCCATCTGGGCCATCGGGACGGGCCGTACGGCCACTCCGGAGCAGGCCGAGGCTATGGCGGCGGCCATTCGCGTCACGGTGCAAGAGCTCGTCGGCGATCAGGCGGCTCAGGACATGCGCATTCTGTACGGCGGCTCTATGAAGCCCGCCAACGCCGAGGCGTTTCTCGCTTGCGAAAACGTCGACGGCGGCCTGATCGGCGGAGCGGCTTTGAAAGCCGAGGATTTCGCCGCGCTTGTCGCAGCCGCGAGCAAATAGTCCAACAAGCAAGTTTCCGCCGCCGGCATTGCCGGCCTATGCCGCAGGTCGCCGACGGAGGCCTGCGGCGTCTGTGTTTAAACCGCTGAACCAGGAGGCATACATGTCATCCGCACTGAATCTGCCCGCTCTGCTCGTCATCATGGACGGCTTCGGCCTCGATGAGCCATCGCAGGGCAACGCCGTCTCGCTGGCGAACACGCCATATCTCGATCGGCTTTTCGCCAATGCCCCATTCGTACCCATGCAGGCTTCTGGTGAATCCGTGGGGCTACCCGACGGCCAGATGGGAAACTCCGAGGTGGGGCATTTGAACATCGGAGCGGGCCGTGTCGTATACCAGGAGCTCACTCGTATAAACAAAGCGTGCCGAGAGGGAAGCATCCGTCGAAACGATGCGGTCAACGAGGCAATCAATCGAGCGATGGAAAACGGAGGTGCCCTTCATCTGATGGGCCTTCTGTCCGACGGAGGCGTGCATTCGAGCAACGAGCACCTCTACGCCCTCATGCGCCACGCGGCCGATCGAGGCGTCGAAGACATTCGTATCCATTGCTTCCTGGACGGACGCGACGTGCCGCCGCAAAGCGCCGGCGAATACCTGCGCGAGCTTCTTGAAGTGATGGCCGAGCCGGGCCTCGAGGGAAAGGTCCGCATCTCCTCGATCGAAGGGCGCTATTACGCCATGGACCGAGATAAACGCTGGGAGAGGGTCGAGCGTGCGTGGGACGCGGTGGTCTGCGGCGTTCCCCGCTCCGACGAAGACGTGCTCGATTCGCTCGGAGCATCCTACGAAAACGGCGTGACGGACGAATTTTTCGTGCCGACATCGTTCGATGGACGGGGTATGCAAGACGGCGATGCGGCAGTGTTCTTCAATTTCCGCCCCGACCGCGCCCGAGAATTGACGCGTGCGATAGTCGACGCCGAGTTCGACGGCTTTGAGCGCGAACGGCGCCCCGAGGTCTCTTTCGTGTGTCTTACCGAATACGATCCCGCCATCGACGCCCCCGTCGCATTTCCCAAGGAATTCCCCGCCAACGTCTTGGCCGACGTCTTGGCCGATGCGGGCCTGCGCCAGTACCATATCGCGGAAACGGAGAAGTACGCGCATGTAACGTTCTTCTTCAACGGGGGAAAAGAAGAGGAGAAGAGAAACGAGCATCGCGCCCTTATTGCAAGCCCGAAGGTGGCGACGTACGATCTGCAGCCGGAAATGAGCGAGCCAGAAGTGGCAACCACGCTTGCGCAGGCCATTCGAAACGACGAGGCGGACGTATATATCGTGAACTTCGCCAATTGCGACATGGTCGGGCACACCGGCGTCATTCCCGCCGCCGTCGCCGCCGTCGAGGCCGTTGACTCCGGCGTCGAAACCGTTATCGAGGCTGTGAAGGAGAAGGGAGGCTTCGCGCTTCTTACCGCCGACCACGGCAACGCCGACAAGATGCTCGCCGAAGACGGCTCGCCGCATACCGCGCACACGACGGCTCCCGTTCCTTTCGTTCTGGTGGACAGTGCGTGCGAAGGCAGGGTCCTGCGTACACCCGACCAACGCGAAGCCGCCCTGTGCGATATTGCGCCGACGCTACTTGATGCCATCGGACTTGAGATTCCCTCCGAGATGACAGGGGAAAGCCTGCTTGTTCGCTAAGTTAATATATCGGAAACATTTCTCTAACACTTTAGTGTGCAATAGTGCTAGTATAGCGCCTACGGTTTAGCACTAACGACTTCGATGCCGGGCCACAGGTCCGGCATCGGCATCTAGAGAGAGGTATCGCCATGATCGCCATTGTTCGCGAAGGAATTACCCAAAACGGTCTCGATGAA
>USEQ01000169.1 GCA_900553655.1 uncultured Slackia sp.
GGGCCGCTTCGAAAAGCGGCCCTTTTGCGTCTATGGATATATAAAAATTATTTCTCCACGATCGGAATCTCATCCTCGGTACGTTCATCAAGATTTTTATCCCATACATAATGCTTGGTTTCGCGAGCAATCATGCCGGAAAGCAGCAGCACCATCAAAATGTTAGGAATCGCCATGAACGCGTTCGCAATGTCGGACGTCGTCCAGACAATATCCGCCACGCCGACCGCACTCAAAAACGCGGCAAGCGCGTACACAATCTGATACGGACGAATGGCACGACGACCGAACAAGTACGTCACGCAACGGTTTCCGTAATAGCTCCAACCCAAGATGGTGGAATACGAAAACAAAATCATGCCGATCACCAAAACCGGCGTCCCCACGTAGGGGATGGAGGCGAATGCGGCGCTCGTCAAATCTGCGCCCGCCATGATTCTCCCCTCAGCAATGCCGCTCACAAGCTCAGGATGGGCAAGCATCGTGGAGACGAGCACAATACCTGTCAGCGCGCAGATGACAACCGTATCCCAGAATGTACCCGTCATGGAAACCAGGGCCTGGCGTGCAGGATTGCGCGTTGCCGCCGCTGAGGCGACAATGGGGGCAGAACCCAAGCCCGATTCGTTGGAGAACAGACCTCGTGCACAGCCGAACTGAATAGCCGCCATGATGCCGCTGCCCAGCAGGCCGCCAAACGCCGCCTGCGGGTTAAACGCAGATTCAACAATGAGGCACATGGCTGGCCACACGAATTCGATGTTCATGCCGATGATGACCACGCAGCCCCATGCGTACGCGATGGCCATGAACGGAACGAGCTTTTCGCACACGCTCGAAATAACGCGCACGCCGCCGAAGATGACAATGGCAACCATGATGACGATAGCAAGGCCAATCGCCCATGTGGGAATGCCTGGGAAATTCGATACGATAACACCCGTCATGGAGCTCGATTGTACCGCCGAGCCAATGCCCATGGAGGCGACCGTCGTCAACACAGCGAAAGCCGTTGCACCAAGCACAGCCCACCAGGGCGTTTTTCCGTTCTTCTCAAATGCCCTGCGCCATGCATACATGGCGCCGCCGAGCATATCGCCCCTCTTGTCCTTCACGCGATATTTGACCGCCGCATACACCTCGGAATACTTCGTGGCAATGCCGAAGACACCCGTAAGCCACATCCAGAATACCGCGCCCGGGCCGCCCGCCATGATGGCCGTTGCAACGCCGACGATATTGCCCGTTCCGATGGTCGCCGAAAGCGCCGTAGTCAAGGCTCCAAACTGGCTGATGTCGCCCTCAGCATCGGGGTCTTTCGTAATGGAAAGCTTAATGGCCGTGGGAAGTTTGCGCTGGATGAAGCCCGTACGCACCGTCATATAGATATGCGTGCCCAGAAGCAGCAGAATCATCGGCGGACCCCACACCATTGCATCAAGCGTGTTGATGGCAGAAACTATTGCGTCCATGCTCGCTCCTTTCCTGAAACGAACGTCGTACGGCGGTTCTGCCCGTTGGTCGCCCACCCTGATGGCGAATTCGTCGCGCCTTCGGCATTCAGACTGCCGCCGTATGACGGTCGTCATTGGCTGTCAGAATGCTCGGATTATACGGACGCTGCTCGTGCGCTCCAGCGCTTTAGTATGCGAAAGCATTTTCTGCTCGGCAAAAGGCGCGCGGGGGCAACAATCAGAATCGCCCGCGCGCGAAGCTACTGAATCGAACGAATTCGCGCAGGCTTTGCGCGAGTCGCTATGCCTATTTCTTATGGGCGAACATGACGTGTCTGACGAAATACGCCAGCGCGAAAATGACCGCGCAAATGCCCAGACCCTTCAACAGAAGATCGACTGGCTGCGCACCGTGAATCAGCAATCCCAGGAAATACACGCCCATAACCACGACGATAACGCCGACAAGCTTCTCTTTCAAATCATCAAGATTATGAATCTTCAACCACGAAGGCATATCGATTCCGTCGTCGATGAAAAGCGAATACAAGCCTACCGACATGATGTAGAGCACCACAGCCAGCAAATAGAAATCGGCGTATTCGATGTACTCCACCAGCATGTCCTGCATGCTCAAATGACCCGTTGCCGCCTCGACCGTCACGACAACCGTAGAAATAAGCGTTGCAATGGTAAGCGCAATGGAAGAGACGAACAGCCCGATGCTCGGGACCACGGCCATAAATCGCGAGTATCCGACCAGCTTGCGCTCACGACGTCTGCCACGGCTTTCCTGCTGACAATTATCGCCCTCTTCAAGAGAGGCGTCATTACCGTCCGACAGCGCAGAAGCGTCCTTCAGCACCGCATTGCGCTCTTCGTCGGCAGCACGCAAGGGGGCATTCTCCGTCATGGGGTTCCTCCTACAAACAGGTTCAATACACAGGGTCGTATACGCAACACGTCGGCCTCCACGACGACGACGCGCCGATCGCGCCTTGCCGAATTCCTCATCGGTCGTGGAATACGCCAATCGATCCGATAGCGCCGCCCGTTCAGGCAATTGTAGCTGCAAGCGCTATTCCTGCGCACAAACGTCAGCGGGCTGTTGCTTTCCCAGAAAACAACAGCCCGTCGCGAAATGCCTCTATGGATTAGTGGCGAGAACGGTTTCTCAAACGAACAATAGCAAGGACGATTGCGGCAACGGCAACGATGCCGACAATCCCGAGCACGGCGGCTATCGCCGCCGTGGCGTCGTTGGTCTTGCTCAAAAAATCGCCCGACGTAGCAGAAGACAAGCTTCCCTGACCAGTGTTGCCCAAGCCATCTCCGCCAGAACCAGCGCCCTCTTCGCCATCTTCCTGGGCTATGAACATCCACTCGAGAGCGTACGATTTTCCTTGAAGTTCATTGCCGAGTGTCGTAGGGGCGTAAAGCTCTATGTGCAAACGCGTGGAGCCAGAGGCCGAGAATGCACCGATGGGAATGGCGGATTCTGCCTGATCGGCAAAATCGCCGACCGCACCTTGAGCAATAACGTTCCCCTGCTCGTTGGCAACAAGGAGCTCAACATCGGCAAGAGCGGCAAACGTAGCTTCATCAGCGTAAGGACGCATGAAAACCGACACCGCGCGTTCGGCGTTGCGCACCTCGAGATTGAATTCCTGCACGAGCGTGTCGCCCGGCAGAACCTCGGAAAAATCGGCAAGCACATTCTGCTGCTGCAGGCCCTCGCCGTGCCATGCCTTTTCGCCGCCGTCGTAAACCACCGAAGGGTCGGCAGCAAAAGCCGTCGAAGGAAGGACGCATGCAAGTGCGCATGCGCAGGCGGCGATCATCGTTGCAAAAAACTTCTTCACCATGACGCCCTCCTACTTCCTCACAAGCGCACCATCGGCACCGACCTTCAGGCCGCTCGATGCCAACCACACCGCGTCGAACCCTTCGCCGGCAGACAAATTGGCCTGCAAGGCCTGAGTCGAGATATCCACGACCAAGCGTTTATCCCCGATAGTGCCTGACTGCGTCGCCTTATCGATTAGGTTTTCCGTCTGCTCGTTCGCCCCAACGGGATCGGACCAGTAATAGTACCCGTCGTCACCCAGAATCCAGCGCGGGTTGGCACCCTCGGAAACGGCATTGCCCCACTTCATCGTGTAATCGCTACCTTCTTTAGGAGCCTCCCAAAGCTGGTTGCCATCAAGGTCTTCCCAATACACCGAAACGGTAGCCCTCATATACGCCGGCGCCGTACCTTTGTTTTTCACGAAGACGTTCTCTTTGACCGTGGAAGAGGCGTCAAACGTCTCCTCTCCTATACGGCGGAGCAGCTGCTGCAGGTGATCCGCATCCTGCGGGACCCGGAAAA
>USEQ01000170.1 GCA_900553655.1 uncultured Slackia sp.
GGCGTTTCTTCTTGTGCTTTATGCTTGCCGGCATCGTAAGTTTGCTCGAGTTCGGAGAGAATAAGGCTTATCCGAAGAAGGCCGCCGAGCGTTCGAGGCATTCGTTTCTCGTTGGCGAATGATGCGGCATATGCGAGAAAGGGTGACTCTATGCCAGATTGCGAAGTGTTCGGCGTGCCGTCGGAGGATGCCTGCAGCCGGGCTCGACGACTCTGCTCGTTCATCCAGGCTTCTCCGAGTGCGTTTCATGCCGTTGATGAGATAGCGTCTTGTCTTCGTGATGCGGGTTTTCGCTATCTTCCCGAAAATGCCGCGTGGAGCATGGAGCCGGGCGGCTGCTATTTCACCACGCGTAATGCTTCGAGCGTTATCGCATGGCGCATTGGCGACAATATGCCTGAAGACGGCTATCACTTTCAAATTGCCGCATCGCATAGCGATTCCCCGGCGTTCAAGGTCAAAGACGCCGCCGAGCTTTCGGCTCCGGGGAATGCGCTTCGTCTCAATGTGGAAGCGTACGGGGGCATGATCGACTACACCTGGTTCGATCGCCCCCTCGGCCTTGCGGGGCGCGTCATGGTGCGCGAGGGTTCTCGTATCGAAAGCCGTCTATTGTTCGTCGATCGTCCCATCGCCCTTATACCGAGCGTCGCCATCCATATGAACCGCGAGGTCAATAAAGGGTTTGCGCCCGATAGGCAGGTGGATGTCTGTCCTCTTTTTTCCGCCGGAGCGCTTGGGACGGGTTCGTTCGACGCGTTTCTTGCGGGCGAGCTTGGTGTCGATCCCGAGCAGATCGTCGGCCGCGATGTCTTCCTGGCGAGCCTGGAGGCCGCGCGCGTTTGGGGGGCGGTGGACGAATTCGTCTCGGCGCCGCGGCTCGATGATCTCATGTGCGCGCACGCTTCGCTCGAGGCGTTCCTTTCCGCCAAGCAGAACGGCTGCGTTTCGGTATATTGCTGCTTCGACAACGAAGAGGTGGGGTCGAATACCAAGCAAGGGGCCATGTCAACCATGCTGCGTGACGTCCTTGAGCGCATAAACGAGGCCCTCGGCCTCGGTGGGCAAGACCTGCGCCGCGCTCTTGCGGCGAGCATGATGGTGAGTTGCGACAACGCCCATGCGGTGCATCCCAACCACCCCGAAAAAGCCGACGAAGGCAACAGATGCTTTCTCAATGGCGGCATTGTAGTCAAGGAGGCCGCCAACCAGGCATATTGCACGGATGCTTTCAGCCGAGCGATCTTCACGGGGGTCTGCGCCGATGCGGGCGTGCCCGTGCAGCGCTTTGCGAACAAGAGCAATATGGCGGGCGGTTCCACGCTCGGCAATCTCTCGAACATCCAGGCGAGCATGCATGCCGTGGACGTAGGCTGCCCGCAGATCGCCATGCACTCCTCGTACGAGACGGCGGGCGTGCTCGATGCTTTTTATGCGCGTCGAGCATTGGAGGCGTTTTTCGAAGCGGACATCCGCATCGACGAGGCGTCGTCTGCGACATTGGTCTCGCCGCGAAAGGCGTAGGCGTTCTTGCATTAGAATCGGATGCGCGCATGCGCACAGTGTGTTCAGAACGGGAAAGGCAGGTTTGTCGGTGCAGATAGAGAAAGCGGCCATCATCGGCAAGGGCGCCGTCGGTCTTTTGTACGGAGGCCTCATTGCGAGCAATATCGGACCCGATGCGGTCGAGTTCGTCATGGATGACGAACGTTTCAGGCGGCATGCCAACGATAGGATCCGCATCAACGGCGATCCGTGCGAGATCAAGACCGTCCCCGCTTCCGAAGCGAAGCCTGTCGACCTTGTGATACTTGCCATCAAGGCCACCGGCATGGAGACTGCGTTGCGAACCATGGAATCCTGCGTCGGTCCGCAAACCCGCATCATCTCGCTTTTGAACGGCATTACGAGCGAAGAGCGCATCGCCGAGCGGTTCGGGTGGAATCGCCTTGTGTTCAGCGTTGCCCAGGGCATGGACGCGGTGTATATCGGCACGGAGCATACCTATACTCATTCCGGGCAAATTCGATTCGGTGCTGCTTCTCATACCGACGAAGGGGTTGTAGATGAAATCGCCGACTTTTTTGCGAGGGCAGGCATCGATTTCGTCGTCGAGGACGATATTTGCCACCGTATGTGGACGAAGTTGATGATGAACGTCGGGCTGAACCAGACGTGCATGGTGTATGGGGGAACATATGGCACGGTCACTGCCGAGGGAGAGCAGAATCGCAGCCTCATTGCCGCCATGCGCGAGACCATGGCGGTTGCCCGCGCAGAGGGCGTGGAGCTGACCGAGTCGGATCTTTCCCAGATGGTGGCGCTTACGGAATCCCTCGACCCGAACGGCATGCCGTCCATGGCCCAGGACCGCATCAACAAGCGGCCGAGCGAGGTTGAGGAATTCGCCGGCGCTATCATGAGCCTCGCTGAAAAGCACGGCATCCTCGTGCCTCAGAACCGATATCTTTATCGCCGCGTGCAAGAAATCGAATCCTGTTACGAATAGCGTTACGAAGAAGGGGAGTTTCATGACGGAAATCGCTATAGGGCTGCTGGTGTCTGTGGCATGCCTTATTTCGGCGCTTGTGCTTTTCTCGGGGCATGGCGTATTCATGGTAGCGTCGTTGAATCGCATGGACGCAACGGAGCGTGAGGCGAGTTACGATGTGAAACGTGCATGCCGCGCAACGGGCGTGTTCGCCCTGGTTGCCGGCGTGCTGGTGCTGGTGTTCATAGGCTTGAAATATGCGGTGCTCGTGGAGGGGCTTTCTGCAGGCGTGCTTACGCCCTACACCTGGTTCATGATCATCGCCATCATCGGCGTGCTCATCGCAAGCAACTACTACATCTCAACGCGCTGCAAGAAGTGAATATCTGCTTACAACGCTTTGTTCGCACGTCCGCTTTTTCGCCAATGCGCTATGGTTCGCTTGACGAATTCAAACGAAAGCGAGGTTG
Source organism: uncultured Slackia sp. (assembly GCA_900553655.1). Classification (GTDB taxonomy): domain Bacteria; phylum Actinomycetota; class Coriobacteriia; order Coriobacteriales; family Eggerthellaceae; genus Slackia. The sequence continues at coordinate 2,962 of USEQ01000170.1, forward strand.
TCATGAGGCAAACTGACAGCATCCAAAAGACCGCGGCGTCGCTTTTCGCCGGCAAGCCGGTCGTGTTTCCGACCGATACCGTGTATGGGATAGGTGTGGCTGTCGGTCTTTCCGAATCGCCGAAATCGCTCTTTGACATCAAACGTCGCGATGCCGAAAAGGCCATTCCGTGGCTCGTAGGCAGCAAGAATGCGCTGCAGTTCTATGGATGCGACGTTCCGAATTACGCATTGGCTTTGGCAGATGAATTCTGGCCTGGTCCGTTGACGCTTATTGTAAAGGCGGCGAACAACGTCCCCCGGGCGTTTCGTGCGATTGACGATACGATTGCGCTGCGTATGCCGAACGATGCGGTTGCGCTTGCCCTCATCGAGAAGGTGGGCTTTCCCTTGGCTACGTCGAGTGCTAATTTCCAGGGGGAGCCGCCGGCGCATACGTTCGACGAGCTGAATCCCGAGTTGCTTGCCAAGGTCCCTGCTGCGCTCGGCGACGGGAGCCCGCGTAGCGGTATTTCTTCAACGGTGGTTGACTGCACGGGGGACGCGCCTCGCGTCATACGCGTCGGCGCCATCACGCCTGACGATATTGCTCGATTCGCATAATTTGCGCCATGGATGCTTTCGGCTGCAAGGGGCAGTGTTGTTCTGCATGCGTTCACGCCGTGCGTAGTTCCATGACACGGTCCATGAACGATACGATTGCCATGGAAGCAGCGTCGTTGTTCATGGAAGAATTCGCGCGCAGAAGCGTCGCCTTGCCGCACATGCTTTTGCATGGCGCATGGCCGAAGCACCCGTTCGACGATGCGGTCGAGCGACTTTCGTCGTTTTTTGATACGCGGCTTT
>USEQ01000171.1 GCA_900553655.1 uncultured Slackia sp.
AGCGCCCTCATGGACCTCACCGATCTTGTGGGTTTTACCCGTGTAGTAGAGAATACGCTCGGTCATGGTGGTTTTGCCCGCGTCAATGTGGGCCATAATGCCGATGTTACGCGTATTCTGCAAAGCGTTGGATTTAGCCATGGTAGTAAATCCCTTCCCTACCAGCGATAGTGCGAGAACGCACGGTTGGACTCGGCCATCTTGTAGAGGTCCTCACGCTTCTTGACAGAAGCACCAGTGTTCTCGGCGGCATCCATGATTTCGGCAGCAAGGCGCTGAGCCATGGTGTGCTCTTTGCGCTTGCGGGAGAAGTCGACGATCCAACGGATGGCGAGCGTGGTGGCACGACGGGGGTTGACTTCCATCGGGACCTGGTAGGTTGCGCCGCCGACACGCTTCGGCTTGACCTCGAGCGTGGGGCGAACGTTGTCCATGGCCTTCTTGAAGACGGACAGGGCGTCCTGCTCGGTCTTCGCGGCAACGATGTCAAATGCACCGTAGACGATGCCTTCTGCGATGGACTTCTTGCCATCGAGGAGGACTTTGTTGATCAGCTGCGTGACCAAACGGTTGTTGTACACGGCGTCCGGCTGAACTTCACGACGGACTGCTGCTGCACGACGCGGCATAATAATGCTCCTTCATGTTCTGTGCGCGCTTCGGGGCGGTTGCCCATTAGGTTTATCTAGAACCCGCGCGGCTTAATCCTACTTATTTGGGGCGCTTTGCGCCGTAGCGGCTACGAGCCTGCATGCGGTTGTTGACTGCTGCGCAGTCGAGAGCCGCACGGATGATCTTGTAGCGAACACCGGGGAGGTCCTTAACACGACCGCCGCGGATGAGCACCATGGAGTGCTCCTGGAGGTTGTGGCCGATACCCGGAATGTAAGCGGTAACTTCCATGCCGTTGACCAAACGGACACGAGCGACCTTACGCAGTGCGGAGTTCGGCTTTTTCGGGGTGGTGGTGTACACGCGGGTGCACACGCCACGCTTCTGGGGGTTGCCCTTGAGCGCCGGGGTCTTCTTCTTATCGACCGTCTTGGCGCGGCCCTTACGGACCAGCTGGTTAATAGTAGGCAAGTTCTTCTCCTTTAATCTTACCTGACGGATTCACGAGCCTGTTTTGACGAGGTTGGCTCTTTCCTCGGATTCGCACGCCTCCCCTGCTCATTGTTCAACCCTGGAACAGCGGATTCGCGGTCATCCTGCCTTCGGTCACGCAGCATACGCACACGAAAGCATACGCATCCTTTCAGACACAGGTTGGAACTTTAGCATCGCACGCATAGGGTGTCAAACGCCACGCGTCCGGGTGTATCTAAACTTCACATTAATTAAAATTCCTGTTCAGATGCTACTTATCTAGTAATTTAGATATATATGACTACTATTTTTACGAAAAAACTTGCAAAGATATTCTTCATGTGCGGTACGTATAAGCCCTGTGCAATAAAAACCCCGCCGACTTCGCGAAGAGCTCCCCTGGCATAGAGATATCCAAAGGAACCCCCGCGAAATCGGCGGGTCGTTTCGCATCTAAACCTGTCGAGCGGCCAACGCGCAAATCTCGAGAAAGGCTGCTATTTCTCAATCAGGACAGGACATTCGGCATTGCGCAAAACCGCATAGCTCACAGACCCGAGCATGCCTGCAACAGCGTTCAAGCCACGGCAGCCCATGATAATGAGGTCGACGCCGTTATCCCTCGCGAAATCGAGGATAGCCTTGCTAGGCTTACCCTGGCCGACGGCGATATCGAACCTGGCGTTGTCAACAAGAGGCTCTCCGAACTCTTTGGTCAGACTCTTCTTGAGAGACCCGCGCTCGTAATCGAGATAATCCTGCTGCATGCCGGCCAGCTCTTCGGGAGAAACGCGGCGCACCCCCGAAACCGTCTCGGCCGCGAGGAACTGAGACGATTCGAACTCAGGCACGGGCGATGCGAAAAACGCCGTGACATGCGTCTCGGGGTTTTCGGCCGCGAATTCAAGCGCCGTGAACATAGCGTGCTTCGCCGATTCGGAGTGATCGTACGGGACGAGAATATTGCTGTACTTCATAGGGACCCCTTTCAACAATCCTCCCTTGTACGCCTTCATTCTACCAGGTGCCTCGTAGCCGCGTTCTTACTTGGAACTCAGCTCAGCGACCTTCTCGCTCTGGTCGTAGCCGATGCCCAACTTGGTTTCGTCGGAGGCGTTGAACAGCTCTACGTGCTCTTCGCTCTCCTCGATACCCTTCTTGCGGACATAACCGCTCATAAACAGAGACAAAGCACCATCGCCCGTAACGTTGCAAGCGGTGCCGAAGCTATCCTGCAGCGCGAAGATGGTCAGTACCAGCGCCGTGCCCGTGGCGTCGAAGCCAAGCACGCCCGTGATAAGGCCGAGCGACGCCATAACCGTGCCGCCGGGAACGCCCGGCGCGCCGATGGCGAACACGCCCAGAAGCAGGCAGAACAGAATCATGGTGCCCATGCTAGGCATGGCGCCATACAGCATCTGGGAAATGGTCATGACGAAGAATACCTCGGTCAAAACCGAACCGCACAGATGGATGTTGGCGAACAGGGGGATACCGAAACTCACCATGTCTCGGCGCAGCGGCGGGACGGCCTTGTTGGCGCACTGCAAAGCGACGGCAAGCGTTGCGGCAGAGGACATGGTTCCCACGGCCGTCAAATACGCCGGGCCGTAGTGCCTGATGACCTTCAGAGGGTTCTTGCCCGCATACGCGCCAGCGATTCCGTACAGCACGGCGAGCCAGATATAGTGCCCCACGATGACGATAAGCACGACGATCAGGAACACCGGCAGCTGCTTGGTGATGGTTCCTTCGTAAGCCAGTGCGCAAAACGTCGTGGCGATGAAGAACGGCAGCAGCGGGATGACGATGCGCGTGACAATCGAGAGCACGATGCGCTGAAACTCGTCAAGCAAGTGCGCGATGGAATCTGCCTTTGCCCAGACGCAGGCAAGACCCAGAAGCACCGATAGAACAAGCGCGCTCATGACTGGCATGATCTGGGGAATATCAAGCTGGAAAACAACCTCGGGAAGCTCTTTGAGCCCCTCTACCGACGTGGCGATCGAAAGGTTGGGAATGATCGCATAGCCGGAAAACATCGAGAAGAACGCGGCGCCGATCGAAGAAACGTAGGCAAGCAGCACGGCCACGCCGAGAATGCGCGAAACGTTTTTGCCGAGTTTGGTAATCGACGGCGCGATAAACCCGATGATGATCAGGGGCACGCAGAACGTGATGAGCTGTCCGAGCACATACTTGATGGTAACCACGACGTTCATGACCGCCTCGTTCGCAACGAGGCCTACAAGAATGCCGATAACGACGGATACCAACAAGATGAAGGGCAAGCTGGTAAAAATCTTCTTCATATCAGCGGCCTTCCTTCGATTGAGGCTTGCAATATGGTCGAATACTTTACCACGAGAAAGCGCTACCGCAAGCCTTGATATCGCGAACGTCGCAGGGGGCAGACCGAAGGAAAACGCGCTCCGAAAGCACGTTCGAACCCTGCCGCGTCGAGAACGCGCACCCCGCAAACACGGATCCCGGAATCGAGAAGCCGAAAGACGCCCTACGACTGCGCCTTGAACGCGTACATGGCGATGGACTGATTCGCCAAAACATCAGCATCCCACGTCACCGACGAATTCGCATTGGAATACGGGTCGTGTATCTTGACGGACCCGTCCGAAGCCTCGCCCGTGGCCACGAAGAAATGACCTGCCGTCGTGAAATCCCCC
>USEQ01000172.1 GCA_900553655.1 uncultured Slackia sp.
TGGTCGAAACGATCAACAAGCTCGTCCGCATCCAGCGTCAGCTGCTTCAGGAGCTTGGCCGCGATCCTTCCCCGGAGGAAATCGGCGAGAAGATGGGGCTCACCGCAGAGCGTGTGCGTGAAATCCAAAAAATCAGCCAGGAGCCCGTTTCTTTGGAAACCCCGATCGGCGAAGAGGAAGACAGCCAGCTCGGCGACTTCATCGAGGACGATGCCGCCATCGTGCCGCCCGACGCTGCAAGCTTCTCCATGCTTCAGGAGCAGTTGAGCAAGGTGCTCGACGGACTTGCGGAACGAGAGCGCAAGGTCATCAGCCTGCGCTTCGGACTCGAGGACGGCCATCCTCATACGCTTGAGGAAGTCGGCCGACAGTTCGGCGTTACGCGCGAGCGCATTCGTCAGATCGAAAGCAAAACCCTTGCCAAGCTGCGCCATCCCAGCCGTTCTTCCAAGCTGAAGGATTATCTGGAAGACTAGCGTTTCGGCGCTGCAGCGCATCTCCCGTTTGGGGTGCCGCAATCCTGCATATCAAATCAGGCCCGTGCTCAAAAGAGGCGGGCCTGATTTCGTGTAGGGGAGATTCGGGGCGCGTTTATACAAGAAACGGACGCCTCTGTGCCAGCGTCCGCTTCAAGACGAGCTTTCGCTCCTAGGCCGCTAGGCCTTCTCGGAGCATGGAGGCCGAGGCGAACCGCATACCAGGTCTTTGTCCGCCAGAAATCCTCTGGGGAGGGGTGTCGGCATCCTTCGCAAGGCAGCCGATATCGACGTGCTTGAGCAGCTCGGTCTTCACGTCGGCAAAGCGTCGTTGGTGAATGGGCAGGATGGCTCCCGTCATCAGCATCGCTGCATTCGTTCGAGGCATGGACGAGGTGGGCCTGCCACTGGTCGTCATGAAGCCTCATGTTGACGGTTATGCGCTGTTGCGCGGCGACAACCATGACGAGGAGCCGTTCCTTCGGCAGGGATGGACTCACTTTCTCTCCTTGGTGCGAGGCGTGTAATATGTAGATGATACATATGGGGAGGTTATTCTCGTCAAGATTGGAATGGATGAATAACCAGAAGGAATGGAAAACGGGCCATTTCGCAGCCGGGATCCTTGAATGGAAAGGCGCCGTAAGAAAAAGGCCACTGCGCCGATTGAGCGCAATGGCCGGTGTTTCGGTGGTGGGCCCGCCCGGATTCGAACCAAGAACCAAAGGATTATGAGAAAAAATCTCAGACGTATTGGCGCTTTCTACTCATAAATGAGCCCCTTGCGTCCGTGTCTAATAGAATATTTCGTTATTAGCATTAAGCTCATTTGCCCACGATTTGCCCATCGTAAACCAGCAATCCCTATTGGCAATTCCCGGCATTAGCCCTAGACCACGGCTTTCCTCGCCTCGTGCGATATCTCCATAGCAGGTCCTCTCAACTCGCGCAAGCCACCCCTATGGCCGCCCGCATGTCCCCGTGAATTATACGAGCATCGTCTTAAACGGGCAGTAGAGCGCAAACCTCAAACGCTATCAGCTATGTTGCCGCCGACGACATAGCTCCTCCTTACGCAACCAGTTCCAACAACGCTTGGGTTAGCTGCAACAGGGATGCGTAAAAACCGTTGGGGGATTCACGTTCTACCGCTTCGCGCAAGGCTGACATCCAGGAAAGCGGGCGGGTGCGCACGAAGTCGACAGCATGCTGCGCTGCACTCAGGGCGTTTTGCGTATTCGCATCCGCGCCTTCACTCGCAGCAGAGGGAACGCACCCTGCATCTGCGCCCCAATCCTCGCCTTCACCTGCTCGGCGGCATAATTCGCTTGCCAGCAGAAGCTCGATGCCCATATGGTCCTCGTACTGCCTACCCGCCTGCGCCAACTCCAAACCGTTGTCGCGCAAGGCCGTGCGCATCTGATGAGTCGCCTCGCCGAACCCGACGGCACAACCCTGCTGGCGGTAAAACGTCTCCCACGGGGCAACAGCCGGTTTCGGCGGCCCCACGAACAGATGCGCGAACTCCACCGATGCGCGTTGCACTCGATCATCAAGATTACTCGCGCCATCCCTGGCGTCTAAAATGCAAACACCGGTTTGCGCTTCCCGCGATGCGGCCGCCGTCTCTTCGCGCCCGTCAAGATACTTCACCAGCTTATCTACCGCATTCGCCACCTCGGCGTCTTCGCACGCCGCAAGCTCTTCCCATAGGCGAGCGTCAAATATAGCCGCACTCTGCGCACCTGCCTGCAAGGGCGGCGTTAAAAGCGCGTTGCCGGCAATCGCCAGCCAGGGTGCCACCTGCACCAACGTTTCCCTATCCACCATCAGCAATCCGCTACCTCTCACGAAAAAAAGGGAGCCGGTCACCGATTGCAACCGACTCCTACACGCCATAGCTATTGTTCACCACCGCATTTTGGCAGCACGCACTTCGATAGGATCATGTACGCCAGCGCACCCGCGCACACCACGCCCGCAAACACTACGACCTCCGGCAGCGTAGGCGCATACACGCCCAGCGTAGTCCACACGTCGCCGGCATCGCCTACCTGAGCGGCAGCCGTACTCAACGTAATGCCGTTGCCGCCATAGACGTTCGGCACGGTGAAGCTGGTGAGCAACAGCCACGCACGCTTGCAGAACACACCAAGCACTATCAGCGCACTCGCCAGCACCACACACGCCGGTTTTTCGCGATTCCGAGCGAACACGAGTACGGCACAGCCAAGCCACCGATAATCTCAAACCAGAAGAACGGCGCCGTCTTGCCGGTGGCCATGATAGCCAGCGCCTCGGCCTCGCCCGCACCCGGGTAGCCCATGGTCAAACACTCGCAGGCGATGAAGAACGCGTCCACCGCCACGAACACCGCAAGCAGCCCCGCCAGCGACTTCATCAAATCGCGGTCGAACTTGAACAACTTCGCACGGTCAAGCGCCAAAAGGCAGATAAGCAGCAATGCCAGACCCGAATCGCAGGCCGATGCCACAAAAATGGGAGCCATGATCGCCGAGTACCACGCCTTGGCAATCTGCAGGCCGAAAATCCATGCCGTCACGCTGTGCACCAGGATGGCAACCGGCAGCGCCACACGAGAGAGCACTGCCACCTTGCGCTCGTCGCCGCGCACCAACCACACCAGGTCAAGCACGTTGATGACCAGGTAGCACGTGATAACGATCATGTCCCACGCAAGCGGACTGATGAAGTTCAACCCCACGAACATGCGCCACACACGCGCCACGCCACCAAGGTCGATGAGCACGAACGCGCCAGCACAGCAGATGCATACGATGGACGTGATGACCGCCGGCACCGACACGCGCTTAAACGACTCTATGCCGAACACGTGCGCCGAGCTTGCCACAATCAGACCGCCAGCCGACAGGCCAACGAAGAACATGAACGCCATGATGTACAGGCCCCATGAGTTGGAGTTGTTCATGCCCGTGATACCCAGGCCGTACATCTGCTGGGCAACCCAGCAGCCCACCGCGGCTAAAACCACCGCCGCCAACACGACAACAACCACCATAGTTCGCCCGCTGAACAGGGCTTTTCGCTTATCCATCCATCAACCCCCTAGTTCACGTAAAACACTTGTGGACGCGTGCCCTTTTCCTCGAGCAGCACATGACCGCCACGACGCCAAAGCCTCGACACTGCCGAATCCGGATCATCCAGGTCGCCGAACACGCGAGCATCACCCGGGCAGCAATGCACGCACATAGGCTC
>USEQ01000173.1 GCA_900553655.1 uncultured Slackia sp.
GTTGCGGGGGCTTGCGCTCCTTCGTCCCTGGCAGATGCGGTCAAAAGGATCCACGTAAGTATCGGGCTCGTCCCGTGCGAGCATGGCGTATCCTAGGAGTAAGACGTACCCTTCGGAGATTATCTTGCGGCGTGGTGTAGCACCGAAGGAGAGGGCGGAGCGGCCTGCCGCAAACCCCCAGTGCGCGAGTGTGGGGGCAAAGACTAGGTCAGCCGGAAGAAGACGGAATGCGAAAACGGAAAGAGGATCGAAACGATGAAGCATCGCGTGTCGCTTATAGGCGTGTTCGCCTGTGCGGTCTGCCTTGTAATGACGCTCGCTGGCTGCAGCCAGAGCACTGCATACACTCCCGAAACGCTCAATCCTACAGTTTCGTCGCCCACGATCGGCAAGGACAACACACTGCGCGTCGGTATCGGCGGAGGTGCCCCGTTCTTTGTTTCGACGAATTCGAGCAGTGCAGCATCGGGCCTCGATGTTGATATGGCCGCCGCTTTGGCGGACCAGCTCGGTCTGAAGCTCGAGGTCGTCTCTCTCGGCACGAGCGAGGTCGACGTACAATCCGCTCTTGCAAAAGGCGACGTCGACATCGTTATGAGTGCGACCTCTTCCGACAAGAGCGACTCGGTATGGGTCTCCGACCCCTATACGCAGACGGGAATCGCGCTGTTCGCAAGCCCGGGTACCGCTGCTCCCTCAAAGACCGACGTTCCCAAAATCGCTGCTCAATCTTCGTCCACGAGTGCATGGGCGGTCACGAACGCCTTCGGGGAAGACGTCTTGGTTGCCAATAGCGACCTGCTTTCTGCGTTATCTTCCGTGGAGACGAAAAGCGCGACCTATGTCGCCGCCGATGCCGTTATCGGTTCGTATGCGGCTTTGGGCCAAAACGTCGACGTGGTGCCTGTTGCCGTGCTTGGAACGGTGGGGGGCTACGGCGTTGCCGTGTCCGCCAGCAACACCGATCTGCAAAAGGCTGTTTCCGACGCTTTGGCAACCATCAGCGGCAATGGCGTAGCGGGCATTGTGTGCTCGAAATGGCTCGGCTCCGCTATCGATCTTTCCGCCCTTCCCGTCATAGAGGTGTCCACGTCGAAAGCCTCCTCTGCGAAGACGGGTGATTCCGACGAGTCCTCTTCCGAGAAGACGAGCGATGAGACGTCGGTTTCAGAGGAATCGTCCGTTTCGACAGATGACGGCGTAGAGCCGAAGACCGAAGCCGGAGCGAACGCGGTTCTTCCTCAGGGAACGTCCTCAGCGGCCTAATCGGCCTGTCTGAAGGGCGCCATGAACTTCTTTTTTCTGCACAATGCGGGGTTTCCTTGACACGAAGGAGGCTCCGCATTATTTATATGATATTGTTTTAGTAGCAATTAGCATACGAGATACGAAATAGAGGACGTAGTCATGCTTGAGTTAAAGAACCTGGTATTCGAGGTGCCTGTCGAAGGGGGAGTTTCCGAGACGAAGCGCATCATCGACGACCTTTCCCTTACGATCGAAGACGGTCGATTCACGGTCATAACCGGCCCGAACGGCGGCGGCAAATCCACGCTTGCGAAGCTCATCATGGGCATCGAGCAGCCGACGTCCGGCTCAATCGTCTTTAACGGCCAGGATATCACCCACGCGTCCATCACTGAGCGCGCCAAGCTCGGAATCGGGTACGGCTTCCAGCAGCCTGCCCGCTTCAAGGGCATGAAGGTTAAGAAGCTTCTCGAGCTTGCGGCAGGCAAGCGCCTTCCCGCTCTCGAGTGCAACGAGTATTTGGCGAAGGTCGGCCTGTGCTCTGCGGCATATCTCACGCGAGAGGTGGACAAAAGCCTTTCCGGCGGTGAGGTGAAGCGCATCGAAATTGCCACGATGCTCGCGCGAGATCCGAAGATGGCCATCTACGACGAGCCCGAGGCCGGGATCGACCTATGGAGCTTCGACCGCCTGACCGAGACGTTCCGCGATATCCACGAGACTCGCGACGACCGCAGCATCGTGATCATTTCCCACCAGGAACGTATCATCCAACTTGCCGACGACATTGTCTGCCTTCGCGACGGACGTATTCAGGATATGGGTCCGCGCGAGGAGATTCTTCCCAAGCTCGGCTTTACCGACCGCGGCTTCCACGGCTGTCAGCTCACTCAGCCGACCGAGCTGCATCTTACCGAGATTTCCACGAACTGCTAGCGATTCTATAAGGAGATACGTCATGGCAGATCTTTCCACTCTTGACGAGAAACTGCTCGAGCAGATTGCCGATCTGCACGGCATGCCGCGAGGCGCTTTCAATATTCGCAAGGACGGTCAGCTGGTCGAGCGCCATTCGAGCGCGAACATCACCATCGATTCGTTTACGGACAAACAGGGTATCGAAATCACTATCGCCCCCGGCACGAAGAACGAAACCGTCCATATTCCCGTCATCGTCACCAAAGCGGGACTGACCGACGTGGTCTATAACGACTTCCATATCGGCGACGACGCCGACGTCACCATCATCGCAGGATGCGGTATCCACAACACGAGCGACCAGAAGGCCGAGCACGACGGCATCCACAGTTTTTGGATCGGCAAAAACGCCCGCGTCCGCTATATGGAGAAACATTACGGCGAAGGGGAGGGAACGGGCGAGCGCGTCTTGAACCCCACGACCAACGTGTATATGGACGAAGGGTCCCATTGCGAGATGGAGATGACCCAGCTCGGAGGCGTCTCCTCCACGATTCGCGACACCAATGCAGAGCTCGCGGCGGGCGCCAAGCTGGTTTTGACCGAAAAGCTGCTCACTCATGGCGATCAGACGGCGACGTCCAACATGAATGTCTATCTGAAGGGCGACGATTCGAGCGTACAGGTCATTTCCCGAAGCGTCGCTCAGGACGATTCCGTCCAGATTTTCAATCCCTTGGTCGTCGGCGAGGCCGCATGTCGCGGCCATGTCCAGTGCGACGCCATCATCATGGGGTCCGCGAAAGTGAAAGCCATTCCCGGCATCGAGGCGGCAAGCGAAGACGCCCAGCTCATCCATGAGGCCGCCATCGGCAAAATCGCGGGAGACCAGATCGTGAAGCTTATGACGCTCGGCTTGACCGAAGAAGAGGCCGAAGCGGAGATTCTGGACGATTTCCTTTCGTAGCCTCGTTCGCTTCGTGCAAACAGAGCGCGCGAAGATGTCTAAAGCGCTTCGAGACGCTGTGAATCTTACAAGCAGGGCCCGCGGAATGCGGGCCCTGCCCGTATAATGCATGAAAACGATGCCGCGCCGATCGCGACGGATTGAGTGAAGGACGGTGTATGCCGCATGACGAAGCACGACGATTACCGTCGTCAGACGGAAGAAGACCTCGAAAGCGTTCCTCCGATGAGCACGACGCAAAAGGTCATTATTGCAATCGCTGCCATCGGGGTTGCCGTGGGCATCGCGTATGTTGTACTTTCGTAAGCCGCCTCGCGGGATGCCTGCGCACCTGGGCGACCCCTGGGCTTGCGAGGGCTTGCGCGCGATCGATGAAAGGAAGGCGATACATGGCTAAGCACGCTAAGCGCGAAAGCGATTTGAGCGAAGAAAAACTCGACGATTCGACGACCGATGCTGACGGGGGCGCTGCTTCCGAGGGCCAAGATCTCGATTTCGGGGAAAACGATGCTTGCGAAGAGGTACCTTAAAGTTGCCTTGGATCTTT